>JALRKU010000090.1 GCA_023254755.1 Aeromicrobium sp.
CTGATGGAAGCGGCGAAAACCGCCGGGACCAACATCATCGCCATGGACATGGTGCCGCGCATTTCCCGCGCGCAGAAGATGGACGCGCTGTCGTCGATGGCCAACATCGCCGGCTACCGCGCGGTCGTCGAGGCCGCCAACGAGTTCGGCCGCTTCTTCACCGGACAGATCACCGCCGCCGGCAAGGTGCCGCCGGCCAAGGTGCTCGTGGCGGGCGTCGGCGTCGCCGGCCTGGCCGCGATCGGCACCGCCAGCAGCCTGGGCGCGATCGTGCGCGCCACCGATCCCCGCGCCGAGGTCGCCGACCAGGTCACGTCGATCGGCGGCGAGTACCTGGCCGTCGACGTCGAGACGGAGGCCTCGACCGACGGCTACGCCAAGGCCACCAGCGAGGCGTACGACGCGCGCGCCGCCGAGATCTACTCCGAGCAGGCCGCCGACGTCGACATCATCATCACCACGGCCCTGATCCCGGGCCGTCCCGCCCCGGTGCTCATCACGGCCGCCGACGTCGCGTCCATGAAGCCCGGATCGGTCATCGTCGACATGGCCGCGGCCAACGGCGGCAACGTCGAGGGCTCGGTCGCGGGCGAGCGCGTCGTCACCGACAACGGCGTCGTCATCCTCGGCTACACCGACCTCGCCGGTCGCCTGCCCACCCAGGCGTCGCAGCTGTACGGCACCAACCTGGTGAACCTGCTCAAGCTGCTCACGCCGGAGAAGGACGGCCAGCTCGTCCTCGACTTCGATGACGTCGTCCAGCGCGGCGTCACCGTGGTGCGCGACGGCGAGAAGACCTGGCCGCCCCCCGAGGTCACGGTCTCGGCCGCGCCCGCCGCGGCGCCGGCGGCCAAGGAGCCCGCTCCGGAGCCCGAGCCGCGACCGGCGTGGCACCGATGGGCTGCGATCGGGGTCGGCGTGCTCGCCTTCTTCCTGGTCACGGCGTACGCGCCTCAGCCCATCCCGGAGCACTTCACGGTGCTGATGCTCTCGGTCGTCATCGGCTACTACGTCATCGGCAAGGTGGCGCACGCGCTGCACACGCCGCTGATGTCGGTCACCAACGCGATCAGCGGCATCATCGTCGTCGGCGCGATGCTCCAGATCGGCGTCGACGGCGACGCCGACAACAGCACGGTCATCCGGGCCCTGGCCTTCGTGGCGATCCTGCTGGCCTCCATCAACGTCTTCGGCGGCTTCGCCGTGACCCGACGCATGCTCAGCATGTTCTCGAAGTGAGCTGCCGACGATGACTGTCTTCTCCGCTGCCAACGCCGCCTATCTCGTCGCGGCGCTGCTGTTCATCCTCAGCCTCGCGGGGCTGTCGAAGCACGAGACGTCGCGCAACGGCGTCTGGTTCGGCATCGCCGGCATGGCGATCGCCCTGGTGTCCACGTTCGTCCTGGTCGCCGACGTCTCCGACGGCGCCTCCGTGGCGCTGCTGCTCGTCGCCGTCGTCGTCGGCGGCGCGATCGGCCTGTGGCGCGCCCGCGTCGTCGAGATGACCGGCATGCCCGAGCTGATCGCGCTGCTGCACTCGTTCGTCGGCCTCGCGGCCGTGCTGGTCGGCTGGAACGGCTACCTCGAGCACGGCCACTTCGCGTCGCAGTCGCTCGAGGACATCCACAACGCCGAGGTGTTCATCGGCGTGTTCATCGGCGCCGTGACGTTCACCGGCTCGATCGTGGCCAACCTGAAGCTGTCCGCGCGCATCAAGTCGTCGCCGCTCATGCTGCCCGGCAAGAACGCGATCAACCTCGGCGCGCTGGCGCTGTTCGTCGTGCTGACGATCTGGTTCGTCGTCACGCCCAACCTGGGCCTGCTCATCGCGGTCACGGTGCTCGCGCTGGCGCTCGGCTGGCACCTGGTCGCGTCGATCGGCGGCGGCGACATGCCGGTCGTGGTGTCGATGCTCAACTCGTACTCGGGCTGGGCCGCGGCGGC
Organism: Aeromicrobium sp.; assembly: GCA_023254755.1. Taxonomy (GTDB): domain Bacteria; phylum Actinomycetota; class Actinomycetes; order Propionibacteriales; family Nocardioidaceae; genus Aeromicrobium. Next base: position 1,945 of record JALRKU010000090.1, read on the forward strand.
GTCGGGCTTCCTGCTCAACAACGACCTGCTGATCGTGACCGGCGCCCTCGTGGGCTCCTCGGGTGCCTACCTGAGCTACATCATGTGCCAGGCGATGAACCGCTCGTTCCTCTCGGTGATCGCCGGCGGCTTCGGCATCGAGGCCAGCGCCAGCGACGACACCGACTACGGCGAGCACCGCGAGATCAACGCGGAGGCCACTGCCGAGCTGCTCGCCAACGCCTCCTCGGTGATCATCACGCCGGGCTACGGCATGGCCGTGGCGCAGGCGCAGTACCCGGTG
>JALRKU010000138.1 GCA_023254755.1 Aeromicrobium sp.
AGGGAGGTGCTGCAGCGATGCCCCGGCGCGTGACCATGCCGGGGGCCGACGAGCTGTTCCGCCCCACGACGAAGCCCGCCAAGGGCGACGCCGCGACGAGCGACGCACCGGTCGACAGCGGTCGGGTCAAGCACGACGAGAAGATGACCGTCTACCTCACGGCCGAGGAGCTGCTCGCGATCGAGCAGGCGCGCCTGCAGCTGCGCGCCGAGCTGGGTCGCACGGTCGACCGTGGTCGCTTCGTGCGGGCCGCGATCGCCGAGGCGTTGGCCGATCTCGACGCGCGAGGCACCGACAGCGACGTCGCGCGGCGATTGAGCGGCGCGTGACCGTCGCGATGGGCGTGGGCTCGACGTGACCGTCGCGGGCGTCGAGTCGTCGCCGTCCGGGTTCGAGGTCTCCCTCACCAACTTCGAGGGACCGTTCGACCTGCTGCTGCAGCTGATCTCCAAGCACGAGCTCGACATCACCGAGGTGGCTCTCTCGGCCGTCACGACGGAGTTCATCGCCTACGTCAAGACGCTCGACGACGACCTCGAGCAGACCACGAGCTTCCTGCTGGTCGCGTCGACGCTGCTCGACCTGAAGGCCGCCCGGCTGCTGCCACAGGCCGAGGTGGAGGACGAGGACGACCTCGCCCTGCTGGAGGCGCGTGACCTGCTGTTCGCGCGCCTGCTGCAGTACAAGGCGTTCAAGCAGGTCGCGGCCTCGTTCGCCGAGCGGCTCGAGGCCGAGCGCCGCAGGTTCCCGCGGGTCGTGCAGCTCGAGCCGCGCTTCGCCGAGCTGCTCCCCGAGGTCGTCATCTCCGCCGGCCCCCACGAGCTCGCGCGTCTGGCGGCCGCGGTGTTCGCGGTCAAGCCGGTCCCGGTCGTCTCCCTGGCGCACCTGCACGCCCCGCAGGTCAGCGTGCGCGAGCAGGTGCACCTGATGGTGGACCAGCTGCGCCGGTCGGGGGAGATGACCTTCCGCGCCCTCACGGTCGACGCCGCGGACCTGATGACCAAGGTCGCCCGTTTCCTGGGACTCCTCGAGCTGTTCCGCGAGGGCGCGGTGGGACTGGAGCAGGCCACGCCGCTGGGCGAGCTGCTCGTCCGGTGGACCGGCACCGACGACGGCGACATCGACGTCGGTGACGAGTTCGACCAGCCGAGCGTCGAGGAGACGGGCCTCGAGCCCGACGCGGGTCCGGAGGTCGAGCCCGTCGCCCTCGTGACCGCATCCGACGAACCCACCGGAGCACCCGATGACTGACACCCCCCAGCGCCTCGAGACCGCCTCCCCTCGTGACCCCGCCGGCCCGCCGGTCGGCGACGACGAGCTCGAGCTGCAGGTGCTCGACCTTGCACCGGCCCTCGAGGCCGTCCTCATGATCGCCGACCAGCCGCTCGACCACCTGACGCTGGCGCAGGCCGTCGGCCACCCGCCGGCCGACGTCGCCCGGGTGCTCCAGGAGCTCGCCGACGGCTACACCGAGCAGGGCCGTGGCTTCGAGCTGCGCAACGTCGCGGGCGGATGGCGCTTCTTCTCCCGCGAGGCGTTCGCGCCGGCCGTCGAGCGGTTCGTCCTCGAGGGGCAGCACGCCCGGCTGACCCAGGCGGCCCTGGAGACGATGGCCGTCGTGGCCTACCGGCAGCCGATCAGCCGGTCGCGCATCTCGGCGATCCGTGGCGTCAACGTCGACGGCGTCGTGCGCACCCTGGTCACGCGGGGTCTCATCACCGAGGACGGTGCCGACCCCGAGAGCGGCGCCACGCTCTACCGCACGACGCCGTACTTCCTGGAGCGCATGGGCCTGGACAGCCTGGCGGACCTGCCCGACCTCGCGCCGCTGCTGCCCGAGCTCGACGAGCTCGACGACGACGCGCTCGCGGGGCCGGCCCCGGCCGGCAGCCACGCCGATCCGCTCCCGCAGGACGCTCCCGACCAGTCCCCGAACGATGTCTGACCCCGCACCGCAGGGGATCCGCCTGCAGAAGGTGCTCGCAGCGGCCGGTGTCGCGAGCCGACGCCGCTGCGAGGAGCTGATGGCCGACGGCCACGTCGAGGTCAACGGCGAGATCGTCACCCAGATGGGCGCGCGCGTCGACCCGGCCACCGACGTCATCCGGGTCGACGGCGTTCGGCTGCCGCCGCCGAGCGACCACGCCTACCTCGTGCTGAACAAGCCGCGCGGCGTGGTGTCCACGATGGCCGACGAGAACGGCCGCCCGGATCTCTCCGGGCTGCTCGCCGACCGCGCCGACCGCCTCTTCCACGTCGGCCGACTCGACACCGACACGTCCGGGCTGCTGGTCCTCACCAACGACGGCGACCTGGCCCACCGGCTCGCGCACCCCTCGTTCGAGATCACCAAGACGTACGTCGCCCTGGTCGAGGGGTCGGTGCCCGACCGGCTCGGCCGCGTCCTGGCGGCGGGCGTCGACCTCGACGACGGACCGGCCGTCGTCGACCGGTTCGTCGTCAAGGACCGAGGCCAGGCCCGCAGCCTGGTCGAGCTCGACATCCACATGGGTCGCAACCGCATCGTGCGTCGCCTGCTCGACGCCGTCGGGCATCCCGTGGTCGAGCTGACCCGCACGGCCTTCGGTCCGCTGCGCCTCGGCGGGCTGCAGGTGGGCCGCCTGCGCGACCTGTCCCGCGACGAGCTGGGCGCCCTCTTCGACAGCGTGGGTCCGTCATGAGCGACCTGCCCTCCGGACCGATCGCCGTCGTCGGCTGCGGCCTCATCGGCACGTCGGTCGCCCTCGCGCTCCGGTCCCACGACCTCGACGTCCGGCTCGCCGACGCCTCCGCGCAGCACCTGGAGCAGGCCGTCGCCCTCGGTGCGGGCCGGCCGCTGACCGACGACGTCACGCCGGTGCTCGTGGTGGTGGCCGTGCCACCGGCGGTCGCGGCCGGCGTCGTGACCGACGCGCTCGGTCGCTGGCCCGCGGCGCTGGTCACCGACGTCACGAGCGTGAAGTCGCGACTCCAGCAGGCGCTGGCCGAGGTCCCCGGTGCCGAGCGGTACGCCGGCGGCCACCCGATGGCGGGCAGCGAGCGCTCCGGTCCGACCGCCGCGTCGGCCAGCCTGTTCGAAGGACGTCCGTGGGCGGTCACGCCGACCTCGAGCACGCTGCCCGAGGCGCTCGACGTGGTGGTCGACCTGGCGCTCAACCTCGGCGCCGTGCCGATCATCATGGACGCCACGGCGCACGACCGTGCGGTGGCCGTGGTGTCGCACGTGCCGCAGGTGATGTCCAGCCTCACCGCGGCGCGGCTCAACGACGCCCCCGAGAACCACCTCGCGCTGTCCGGCCCCGGACTGCGCGACGTCACCCGCATCGCCGGCAGCGACCTGGGGCTGTGGCTCGACATCCTGGGCGACAACGCGCGCGACGTCAGGGCGGTGCTCGAGGACGTCCGTGCCGACCTCGACCGGGTCATCGCGGCGCTGGCCCAGGCCGACGCGAGCACGCTCTCCGCGGTCCTGGAGTCGGGCCGTCAGGGCACCCGGCTCATCCCCGGCAAGCACGGCGACGCCCCGTCGCGTCTGGACTCCGTGCACGTCCAGGTCGCCGACCGCCCGGGCGAATTGTCGCGATTGATGACCGATACGGGACAATCGGGTGTCAACATCGAGGACCTGCGTCTCGACCACGACCTCGGGCGGCCCGTCGGCCTCGCCGAGATCTCGGTCGCACCGGGCCTCGGCGACACGCTGGTCGCCGCGTTGACCGAGCGCGGGTGGACCGCGTACCGCTGATCGAGCAGGAGAACACACCGTGAGCACGCCACTGGTCGTCGCGATCGACGGACCGTCCGGTTCCGGCAAGTCGAGCACGTCGCGGGGGGTCGCGACCCGGCTCGGCCTGGCGTACCTCGACACCGGTGCGATGTACCGCGCGATGACGTGGGCGCTGCTGCAGGCCGGTGTCGACGTCGACGACCCCGCGGCGGTCGCTGCCGCCGCCGAGCACGTCGACGTGCGTTCCGGCACCGATCCGCTCGATCCGACGATCCACGTCGGCGACACCGACGTCTCCGGCCCGATCCGCGGTGACCGCGTGACGGCGGCCGTCAGCCCGGTCGCGACCGTTCCACGGGTCCGCGAGCTGCTGGTCGACCTGCAGCGCCGAGCCATCGCCGCCTCCGACGGCATCGTCGTCGAGGGCCGCGACATCGGCACCGTGGTCGCCCCGGACGCGGCCGTGAAGATCTACCTCGTCGCCGACCCGACGGCCCGAGCGGCACGTCGCGCCGCCGAGCAGGGCGGCGCCGACGCCGCGGCCACCGAGGCGTCGTTGGCGCGTCGCGACGAGATCGACTCCAGCCGGGCCGCGTCCCCGTTGACCAAGGCCGACGGCGCGACAGTCGTCGACAGCACGTTCCTGACCCTCGACGAGGTCATCGACGCGATCGTCGGGATCGTCGAGAGCCGATGACCACGACCGCCGCCGCACCGTCCGGCCCCGCGGTCGGGCTGCCCGAGCGGGGCCTGCGGATCATCCGCGGCTCTCTCGGGCCGAGGATGCTGCGCAAGTGGGACGTCCGCGAGCGCGGCCAGGGCTACGTGCCCGACGAGGGCCCGGTCATCATCGCCGCCAACCACATCGGCTGGCTCGACGGTCCGCTGCTGTTCATCCGGGCTCCCCGGCGCGTGCACGCCCTGGTCAAGGAGGAGGAGTTCGCCGGCCGCAACGCCCGGCTCCTGCGCGCCATCAGCCAGATCCGCGTGGCCCGTGAGCGGGTCGACACCGGCGCGATGCGCCGTGCCTCGTCGGCCCTGGCCGCCGGCCAGGCGATCGGCATCTTCCCGGAGGGCCGCCGCGGCGACGGGGAGCTGCACGAGATCAAGAAGGGCATCGCGTACCTCGCGCTGGTGTCCGGCGCGCCGATCGTGCCGCTCGCCCTCTTCGGCACTCGTGACCGTGGCGAGGGTCCGGACTTCCGCCCGGCACCCGGCGCGCGCATCGACCTGGTCTACGGTCGGCCACTGCGCATCGACGCCCAGCCGTGGCCCCGCACGACCGCCGCGATCGACGAGGCGGCCGTCGCGATCCACGAGCACCTGCTCGTCCACCTGGCCTGGGCGAAGGACGCGGTCAAGCGCGACCTGCCCGGGCCGCTCCCGAAGGGATCCTTCGATGTCTGAACCCGCGCCCCGTCAGCCCGTGCTGGCGGTGATCGGTCGCCCCAACGTCGGCAAGTCGACGCTGGTCAACCGCATGATCGGTCGCCGTGAGGCGGTCGTGGAGGACGTTCCGGGCGTGACCCGCGACCGCGTCTCGTACGAGGCCACCTGGAACGGCCGCACCTTCACGGTCGTCGACACCGGTGGCTGGGACCCCGACGCCAAGGGGCTCGCCGAGCGCATCGCCGCGCAGGCCGAGATCGCGATCCAGGTCGCCGACGCCGTGCTGTTCGTGGTCGACTCCACGGTCGGCATCACCGACGCCGACGAGCAGGTCGTCCGCATCCTGCGACGTGCCGACAAGCCGGTCGTCCTGGCGGCCAACAAGGTCGACGACCAGCGCACCGAGTCCGAGGCCGCCGCGTTGTGGAACCTGGGGCTGGGTGAGCCGTTCCCGGTGTCCGCGCTGCACGGTCGGGGGAGCGGCGACATGCTCGACGCGATCCTCGAGGCGCTGCCCGAGGCGCCCGAGGAGGACTGGGACCCCGACGAGGGCCCGCGCCGCATCGCGATCGTCGGCAAGCCGAACGTGGGCAAGTCCAGTCTGCTCAACCGGCTGGCCGGCGAGGAGCGGGCCGTGGTCGACGACGCGTCGGGCACGACGGTCGACCCGGTCGACGAGATCGTCGAGCTGGGCGGGCGCACCTGGACCTTCATCGACACCGCCGGCATCCGGCGGCGCGTCCGCGAGGCGTCGGGGCACGAGTACTACGCGAGCCTGCGCACGTCGACCGCGATCGACCGCGCCGAGGTGGCCGTCCTGGTGATCGACGGCAGCCAGCCCATCAGCGAGCAGGACCTGCGGATCGTGCACACGGTCGTCGACGCCGGCCGCGCGCTGGTCATCGCGTTCAACAAGTGGGACCTGGTCGACGACGAGCGGCGCTACTACCTCGACAAGGAGATCGAGCGCGAGCTGGTGCAGGTGCAGTGGGCGCCCCGCATCAACATCACGGCCCGCACGGGGTGGCACGTGGATCGGCTGGTGCGGGCCCTCGACGCGGCGCTCGAGGGCTGGGAGACCCGCGTCCCCACCGGCGCGCTGAA
>JALRKU010000221.1 GCA_023254755.1 Aeromicrobium sp.
GAGGCGGCCGTGGCCGTCTACGGCCGCCCCGACGAGGTCGATGTCGCCAGCGTCGTCGACGTCTGCATCGTCGGCGCCGGCCCGGCAGGGCTCGCGGCCGCGGTGTACGCCGCCTCCGAGGGGCTCTCGACCGTCGTGGTCGAGGTGGAGGCCGTCGGCGGACAGGCCGGTACCAGCTCGATGATCCGCAACTACCTCGGGTTCCCGCGCGGCATCTCCGGCATGCGGCTGGCCCAGCGCGCGCGCAACCAGGCCATCCGGTTCGGCACGCGCTTCTACACCGGCGCGCTGGTCGAGTCGCTGCAGATCGACGACCACCCCGAGGCCCCGCACCTGCTCACCACCGACGACGGCGAGGTGCGAGCCCGCAGCGTCGTGGTCGCCACCGGCGTGGCGTACCGGCGCCTCGGCGTCGAGTCGCTCGAGCAGCTGGTCGGCGTCGGGGTGCACTACGGAGCGGCGGTCACGGCGGCCCGCGAGATGGAGGACCGCGACGTGTTCGTGGTCGGCGGGGGCAACTCGGCCGGTCAGGCCGCGGTGTTCCTGGCTCGATTCGCTCGGTCCGTCACCGTGGTGGTCCGCCGGCCCGACCTCGCCGAGACGATGTCGGACTACCTGGTGCGGGAGATCGAGATGACGCCCTCGATCTCGGTGCTCACCTGCACGTCGGTCGTCGACGGCGGCGGGTCGCCCACGCTGGAGTGGATCACGCTGCGCGACGCGAACACGGGCGCCGAGCGGCGGGTCGATGCCGGCGGCCTGTTCCTGCTGCTCGGCGCCGAGCCCAACTGCGACTGGCTGCCCGACACCGTGTGTCGCGACGAGCACGGCTTCGTCGTCACCGGGCGCGACGTGCCGAACCGGTTCTGGGCCGATGGCCTGCCGCCGGAGAACCTCGCGACGCCCGTGCCGGGGGTGTTCGCGGTCGGCGACGTGCGCAGCGGCTCGATGAAGCGTGTCGCCGCCGCCTCGGGCGAGGGCGCCTCGGTCGTCCCCCTGGTCCACCGCCACCTGGCCGAGGAGCGTGCGCGCACCGAGTCGCCGGACGTGCTGGCGCCTCAGTAGGCGAGCGACGTCATCATCTCCTCGGCGCCTTCGGGGTCGAGTGCAGCGATGAGTCCGGGCGCGAAGCAGACGTCGTTGCCGTAGTAGATGCGGTCCGGCACCCAGGTGCCGTCGTCGACGAACGAGGCGTCCGGGCTCCGCCCCGCCGCGACAGCCGAGGCGTAGTTCTCCACCTCGTCGGCGACGAACCGCCAGTCGGCTGCCAGGAGGTCCGCGTCCCCGTCGGAGTCGTCGGCCACGGCGTCCGCGACGGCGCGCGCCGCGTCGGCGACGGCCCCGAGCTGGCGGGCACCGGACTGGGCACCACCGAACAGCCGGACGTCGGCGGCGGCCGCGCTCAGCCGGTCGCACGGTTCCCTCACGCTCTCGCCGACCTCGGCGTAGTACTCGTCCTCGCCGAACATCTCGTCCCCGGAGAAGTCGTACGGGTCGAAGCTCGTGAACGCGCGGACCGTTGCGACGACGCCCACGACCAGCGCGACCACGGCCAGGCCCGCGGTCAGCCCGATCGCGATCCACAGCGGGGTCTGCCGGCTCGGGCCGGGGGACGGGGGCGGAGGGTACGGGTACGACACGCAGTCATCCTGTCGCTGTCCCCGCGGGTCCACAGCGGTTTCGACCAGATCGGGTGTGCGGCAGGATGGAGTCATGGCCCTCCAGATCGCCCAGGACCCGCACGCCGACGAGGTGCTCAACGCCGACCCGTTCGCCGTCGTGGTGGGCATGATGCTGGACCAGCAGTATCCGATGGAGCACGCGTTCCGGGGCCCGGCGAAGGTGCTCGACCGGTTCGGCTCGCTCGATCCGGCGGCGATCGCGGCGGCCGAGCCCGAGGCGTTCGCCGACCTGTGCGCGACCCCGCCGGCGATCCATCGCTACGGCCGGTCGATGGCGGGCCGCCTGCAGGAGCTGGCGCGCCACGTCGTCGAGCAGCACGACGGCGACGCCTCGCGCATCTGGACCGAGGCACGCACGGGCGACGAGCTGTTCGCCAGGGTCAAGGCGCTGCCGGGCTTCGGTGAGCAGAAGGCCAAGATCTTCGTGTCGCTGCTGGCCAAGCAGCTCGACGTCAAGCCGAAGGGCTGGACCACCGTCGTGGGCGACTACGGCAAGAAAGGCTTCCGCTCGGTCGCCGACGTGGTCGACGCCGAGTCACTGCAGAAGGTCCGCGACTTCAAGAAAGCCGCCAAGGCGGCGGCGAAGGCGTGATCCTCGCCGCCGCGGTCTGCCCCCACCCGCCGGGACTTCCGCCGCAGGTCGGTCTCGGCCTGCCCGAGCTCGAGCCCACGCGCATCGCCGCCGCCGACGCCGTCGCAGCTCTGCTGGAGTCCGATCCGTCGCGTGTGGTCGTCATCGGTCCGGACGAGCACCCCGTCGACGCCGACGAGTCGGCGGCGGGATCGTTCGCCGGCTTCGGGGTCGACCTCGTCGTGGGCGGTCCGGGCGTGCGACTTCCGGCGGCCTACGCGGTCGGCGCCTGGCTGCTCGACGAGGCCGGCTGGGACGGCCCTCGTCGGTACACCTCCGCCACGCCGAACCCCGGCGACCGCGACGTGCTGCTGGTGCTCGCTGACGCCGACACCGCGGTCGGCGTCTCGGCGCCCACCCACGGCGATCCCCGCGCCGCGGCGCTGGAGTCCGTGATCACGACGGCACTGGCTGACGCCGACGCCACCACGCTCGCCGCCCTCGACCCCGAGACCGCGCGGGAGTGGCAGGGAACCGGCGTCGCTCCGCTGCGGCTGCTCGGGGAGCTGGTGACCGACGAGACGGCGAAGGGCGCCTCGGTCACCGCGCGGCTGCGCAGCGACGAGACGCCCTTCGGCGTGCGCTACTGGGTGGCGAGCTGGTCGCTCACCCGGTGAGCCTCACTTGTCGTCGGTGACCTTGTCGGCCGCGTCCTTGGCCTTCTCGGCAGCCGCGTCGATCTTGTCGTCGTACCTGCCCTTGGTGGCCTTGCTGGCCAGGTCGGCGGCCTTGTCGATGCCGGCGTCGATCTTGTCGGCGTTCTCCTTGGCCAGGTCGGTCGCCTTGTCCTTCAGGTCACCCGCCTTGTCCTTGAGGCCGTCGGTCTGCTTCTTGAAGCGATCCAGGAATCCCATGAGCGGTCCTTCGTCGAGTGCGGGCCCGAGCGGCCCCGATGGTGCGTCAGCCTACCTGCGAGACTGCTCGCATGACGGCTCGTGACCGCATCGTGACCGGTGCATCGGGCCACGTCGTGGTCGTCATCGGGCCCACCGCGTCGGGCAAGTCCGCGCTCGGCGTCGAGATCGCCCGAGGCCTCGGCGGCGAGGTCGTCAACGGCGACGCCTACCAGCTGTACCGCGGCATGGACGTCGGCACGGCCAAGCCCACCGAGGCCGAGCGCGGCGGGGTGCCGCACCACCTGTTCGACGTCCTCGACGTGACGCAGCCGGCGAGCGTCGCGGCGTTCCAGCGCGCGGCGCGCGCCGTCATCGACGAGTGCCTGGGCCGGGGCGTCACCCCGGTGCTGGTGGGCGGCTCGTCGCTCTACGTCCGGGCCGTGCTGGACCCGCTCGACTTCCCGGGCACCGACCCGGCGGTGCGGCAGCGCTGGCAGGACCGGCTCGACGCCTCAGGACCCGAGGCCCTGCACCGCGAGCTCACCGAGCGCGACCCGGCCGCCGCGGCCGAGATCCTGCCGAGCAACGGGCGTCGCCTCGTCCGGGCGCTCGAGGTGATCGAGCTGACCGGCGGGCCGTTCGTGGCCACGATGCCGCCCCACGTCTCGATCTACCCGCACGTCACGATGCTCGGACTCGCGGTCGACCGCGAGGTGCTCGACCAGCGCCTCGCCGCGCGGGTCGACCGGATGTGGGCCGACGGCCTGGTCGACGAGGTCCGTCGCCTGCGCGACGTCGGGCTCGAGGAGGGGGAGACGGCGAGCCGAGCCATCGGCTACCAGCAGGTGCTCGCCATGCTGCGCGGCGAGATCGACGAGGCACAGGCGCGGGCCGACACCGTCACCGCGACCCGCAAGTTCGCCCGGCGCCAGGAGCGGCTGTTCCGCCAGGATCCCCGCATCCACTGGGTCTGAGCGCTGCCGTCCTCCCCGTAGAATGGAGGAATGGCTTTCCGCTGGCTCAAGGGGCACGGCACGGAGAACGACTTCGTGCTGCTGCCGGACCACGACGGGTCGGTCCACGGTGACCTCGACCCGCGGTTCGTCGCGTCCCTGTGCGACCGGCGCCGCGGCATCGGCGCCGACGGCGTCATGCGTGTGATCCGCACCGAGTCGCTCGGGCTGCCGTCGGCGGGCGAGGGGGTCATGGACTACCGCAACGCCGACGGGTCGGTCAGCGAGATGTGCGGCAACGGCGTGCGCGTGTTCGCCAAGCACCTGTTCGACGAAGGCCTCGTGCCGGCCGACCAGCCCGTCGTCGTGGGCACCCGCGACGGCGACAAGACCATCACCCGCACCACCGGCGCCGACGGCGAGGTGTTCACGGTCGACATGGGCGTTCCTACCCTCGGTGTCACCAGCAAGGTCGCGGTCGACGGCCGCGCCTGGGAGGCCCACGAGGTGCGCACCGGCAACCCGCACGCGGTCGCGTTCGTCGACACGCTCGACGACGCCGGCACGCTGCTGGCCGAGCCCGAGTACGACCACGCGGTCTACCCCGAGGGCGTCAACATCGAGTTCGTCGTGCGGCGCGCGCCGCTGCACGTCGCGATGCGGGTGCATGAGCGCGGCTCGGGCGAGACCCGGTCGTGTGGCACGGGCGCCTGCGCGGTCGCGGCCGCCACGGCCGTCGCCGACGCCGCAGCCCGTCCTGCCA
>JALRKU010000259.1 GCA_023254755.1 Aeromicrobium sp.
TTGATCACGTCCCCATCGAGGGAACGATCGTCGAAGAACAACTGGTAGCGCAGGCCCGAGCAGCCGCCGGGCTGGACGGCGATGCGCAGCGCGAGGTCGTCGCGGCCTTCCTGGTCGAGCAGGCTCTTGACCTTGGCAGCGGCGCCGTCGGTCAGCTTGACGCCGTCGGCGGTCTCCGTGGTGGCGTCGGTGGTGTGCTCGGTCGAGGCGGTCATCAGGTCTCCCGGGGTGCCGTGAGGATCAGGTCGTGGGGGTCAACACGCGAGGTGTCGCCGTTGTTCCCATCGTACGCCCGTCACCCACGGGACCAGGTGCGCGCCACCCGCGCAGCGAGCTCGACGAGCGACGCGTAGGGATCGGCGAGGGACTGCTCCAACCCCACGACGTCGGCCGCGGCGTAGGCGCTCTCGACCCCCATGGCGCGCATCTCGCGTGCGCCGACGTCGACCTGGCCGGCCAGCACGACGCACGGCCGAGCGGCGGCCGCGGCGACCTGCGCCACCCCGAACACGACCTTTCCCGCCCGCGAGCTGAAGTCGTAGCGACCCTCGCCGCTGACCACGAGGTCGGCCTGGGCGACGACTCCGGACAGGCCCACGGCGTCGGCGACGAGGTCCACGCCGGAGGTGACGGTGCCGCCGAGCAGCAGCAGCGCGAAGCCGAGGCCGCCCGCCGCTCCCGCGCCCTTGACGTCGGCGATCCGACGCTCGGCCGGCGTCGGCCCGCAGACGACGTCGACGAAGCGGTCCAGCACGCCGTCGACCGCGATGACCTGCTCGTCGGTGAGACCCTTCTGCGGTCCGAACGTGCGCGTGGCCCCGAACATGCCCAGCAGCACGGAGTCGACGTCGCTCGCGACCACCAGCTCGACGCCCGCCAGCCGCTGCCGGGCCGGGCCGAGGTCGACCGTCGCGACGCCGCGCAGACCCTCGGGCCCCGCGTCGAGGGGACCGTCGGCGACGGTTCCGAGCGCTCCCAGCAGTCCGGCACCCGCGTCGTTCGTGGCACTGCCGCCGAGCCCCACGACGACGCGCGAGGCGCCGGCGTCGACCGCGGCGGCGACCAGCTCTCCCACGCCTGTCGTGGACGCCGTGAGCGGGTCGCGCCGCTCCCCCAGGTGCAGTCCGCAGGCCTGGGCGCTCTCGACGTACGCGGTGTCGCCGACGAGGAGCCACGACGCAGGCACCGCGTCGCCGAGAGGACCGTGGACGGTGTGCGCCATCAGACGTCCGCCCAGCGACGCGTGCAGCACCGCGACGAACCCGGGACCGCCGTCCGCGACGGGCACCGGAACGAGCTCGTCGCGGGGCGCCTGACGTCGCCACCCCTCCACGATGGCTCGCGCGGCCTCCGGCGCGGTGAGGGTGCCGCCGAACGAGTCCGGCGCCACGACGACCTTCATCGACCTCGCCCTCCCTCGCTGCGCGCCGCGGTGCACCCCGTGTGCGGCTGATCCATCGGTCGAGACGTCGCACGCAGCGAGGACCGAGACGGAGGGGCCACGACGAGATCGGGGCGGGTCGGGATCAGGCGAGGGCCTGCTCGGCCGCGGCGATGAGCACGCAGGTCGCCAGGACGTCGATCGCGGTGCCGAGCTCCTCGGGCGACGGGTACGAGGGCGCGATCCGGATGTTCCGGTCGTGCGGGTCCTTACCGTACGGGAACGAGGCCCCGGCAGGCGTCATCGCGACACCGGCACCCTTGGCGAGCTCGACGACCCGTGCTGCGGTCCCGTCGACGACGTCGAGGCTGACGAAGTAGCCGCCCTTCGGCTCGGTCCAGGTGGCCACGCCGTACGCCCCGAGCCGATCGGCGAGGGTCGCGGTGACCTGCCGGAACTTGGGCGCGAGGATCTCGCGGTGCCGGGCCATCAGGGCGTGCACGCCGTCGACGTCCTTCAGGAACCGCACGTGCCGCAGCTGGTTGACCTTGTCGGGCCCGATCGTGCGCTTGCCGACGTGCTTGAGGTACCAGGCCACGTTGTCCGGAGACGACGCGAAGAAGCACACGCCGGAGCCGGCGAACGTGATCTTGGAGGTCGACGCGAACACGACGGGTCGGTTCGGGTTCCCCGACGCGGCGCAGAGCCCGATGATGTCGGCGGTCTTGGTCTGCTCCTCGGTGAGGTGGTGCACCGCGTAGGCGTTGTCCCAGAAGATCCGGAAGTCCGGCGCGGCCGTCTCGAGCGCGGCGAGCTCGGCGGCGACGGCCTCGCTGACGACGGCCCCGCTCGGGTTGCCGTACGTCGGCACCAGCCACATCCCCTTGACCGCGGGGTCCTTGACGAGCTCGCGCACCTGGGCGACGTCGGGTCCGTCGTCGTGGAGGTCGACCGGGATCATCTCGACGCCGTACGACTCGGTGAGCGCGAAGTGCCGGTCGTAGCCGGGCACCGGGCACACGAACTTGACGGTCTCCTCCGCCGACCACGGGGCCGGGGAGTCGACCGTGCCGTGCAGCAGCGAGTAGACGAGCGTGTCGTGCATCAGCGACAGGCTCGCGTTGTCGCCGACCACGATCTGCTCGACGGGCGCCTGGAGGATCGGTGCGAAGATCTCGCGCAGCTCGGGCAGGCCCACCAGACCGCCGTAGTTGCGGGTGTCGGTGCCCGCCGCGTCGGTGAACTCCTCGCCCGGCAGGGTGAGCAGGGCGTTCGAGAGGTCGAGCTGCTCCGGTGACGGCTTGCCCCGCGTCAGGTCCAGCTTCAGGCCGGCCGCGGTGAGCCGCTCGTACGCCGCGCGCTGCTCCTCGAGCAGGGACTGGATCTGGTCGGAGGTCAGGTCGTCGAAGGCCACGGGTCCCAACCTAACGCCCGTGAGATGACCCTCACAGGCCGGGAGCGCCCCAGATGGCGAGCCAGCGCGACAGGTCCTGCTCGACCGTGATGTCCGCGTCGACGATGCCGCGCACCTGCAGCTCGAGGGCGTTGTCGCGGTGCGTCGCGTCGAGCGGGACGAAGGGGTAGAACGTGCCGCGCTTGTACAGGTAGACCAGCGCCATCCTGCGACCTTCGGGCGCCGTGAAGACCACGGTGGAGCACAGCAGCGCCTGGTCGAAGCCGGCGTCGCGCAGCGAGGAGTTGACCGCGTGGAGGTCGGTGACGAGACCGGACACGTCGCCGGGGGGCTTGGTGACCGAGAACCACCGGAAGCCGTAGGTGTCGTCGGTGCGTGCCACCTGCGAGCCGTCGGTCGCGATGAGCTGCTCGGCCTGCTGCTCGACCGTCGCGAAGGCGCCGCCCTCGCCGCTGCGGTAGCACACCGCGCCCTGTCCGGTCGGCGCGAAGCCTTCGGTCTGCAGCGACAACGCAGCCTGCGGCACGGCGAACAGCGCGTCGAGGTCGGCCTTCGGCGGGGTCGACCGGCCGAGGATCGAGTCCCAGAAGCCCATGTCGGGTGATCCTAGAGCGGCTCGGACAGCTCGGCGCTGACCCTGGCCAGCTGGTCGAGTCGCTGCTGCAGCGGCGGGTGCGTGGAGAACAGCGCTCCCACGGACTCGCGGTTCAGTGCGGGAGCGAAGAAGAACGCGCTGATCGCCTGGCCCTCGCGCAGGTCGCGGTTCGGGATGCGGGCCATGTCGCCGGAGATCTTGACCAGGGCCGACGACAGCTTGGAGGGCCGGCCGGTGAGGTAGGCGCCGCTGCGATCGGCACTCAGCTCCCGGTAGCGCGAGAGCGATCGGGTGAGCAGGAAGCTGACGAAGTAGACGACCATGCTGACCAGGAACACGACCAGGAACGCCGGTCCGCCGTTGCCGTTCCGGTCGCGGCCGCCGCCCAGGTACATGCCCCAGCGCGTGATGAAGCCGGCGAGCAGGCCGAGCGACGACGCGACCGTCATGACGGTGACGTCGCGGTTGGCCACGTGAGCGAGCTCGTGCGCGAGCACGCCCTCGAGCTCGTCGGCGTCGAGCCTTTGCATGATGCCGGTGGTGACGCAGACCGACGAGTGGTTCGGTGATCGGCCCGTGGCGAACGCGTTGGGCATGTCGGTCACCGACACCGCGACGCGCGGCTTCTTCATGTCCGCCAGGGCGCACAGCCGGTCGATCATCGCGTGCAGCTCGGGTGCCTGCTCCGGCGACACCTCGCGGGCCCCCATCGACTTGAGCGCGAGCGAGTCGGAGAAGTACCACTGGCCCCACGACATCGCCAGCACGATGACGATGCCCATCACGGCCGAGCCGCTCGCGTAGATGAGGAACGCGCCGAACGCGACGTAGAGGGCGCCGAGGCCCAGGCTCACGCCGCCCATCCGCAGGGTCAGGCCGCTGTCGCCACGGAACCGGGTGCGCGCCACCTCAGGCCTCCGGCGACCGGTGGATGGCCTGGAGCTGACGCTCGACCTCGGCGGCCTCCGCGTCGAACCGGCGCAGCTCGGCCTGGCGGGGATCCTCGCCGGCCCGCTGCACGACGCCGTCGGCCACGAGCTCGTCGACCGCGTCGGCGGTGGCCTCCAGCTCGCGGGTGCGGCGCTCGGCGTCGGCCATGGCCTGTCCGACCTCGCTGCCGGCGGCGTTGATGCCCGTCGTGGCGCTGTTGATCTCGGCGCGTGCGGCAGCGGCCGCGTGGCGGGCGTTCAGGGTGTCCTTGCGGACGCGGAACTGCTCGACGTCGTTCTCGACCTGCGTGACCGACAGCTGGAGGCGCTCCTGCTCGGCCCGGAGCGCGGACTGGCGCTCGACCAGCTCGGCCTCCGCCTTCTCGAGGGTCAGCTTGCGTCCGAGGATCTCGCGCGCCCGGTCGTCGTCGCCGTCGCTGACGGCCTGACGGGCGTCGGTCTCGAGCTGGGCCTCCTGCTGTCGCAGCTGCGCGAGCTGGAGCTCGACCCGCTTGCGACTGGTGTCGACGTCGGCGTAGCCGCGCCGCACCTGCTGCAGCAGCCGGGTCTGCTGGCGGTACGTCTCGTCGAGGCGTTCACTGAGCTGCGCGATGTCGTCGCCACGGGAGAACAGCGACCGGAACAGCCGGACGATCCGCTGCCAGATGCTCATGGCTGCATCGTACGGCGCGACTTGTAGGGTGACGGCGTGACCGAGCAGAACGAGGCGAGCCGAAAGGGGCGTCCGACCCCCAGCCGTCGAGAGGCCGAGGCCGCCCGCAAGGCGCAGATGAAGCGCCCCCTCTCCCGCAAGGAGCAGAGCCAGCGCCAGCGCGCCGCCCGGGCCGAGATCCGTCGCAAGCAGCAGGAGGCCATGAACGCCGGCGACGGCAAGTACCTCCCGGCGCGCGACCAGGGGCCGGTCAAGCGGTTCGTCCGCGATTACGTGGACTCGCGATGGAACGTCGGCGAGTTCCTGCTGCCGATCCTCGTGCTGATCCTGGCGCTGTCGGTCACCGACCAGCCGTGGACGCCTCGGGTGGCCAACTCGCTGTGGGCCGCGACGATCCTCACGGTCGCCTTCGACACTTGGATGCTGCTGCGCGGCGTCAAGCGACAGGTGGTCGAGCGGTTCGGCGCCGAGCACCTGAAGGGCGTGCGGTTCTACGCCCTGCTCCGCAGCACGCAGCTGCGGCGCCTGCGGCTGCCCAAGCCCCAGGTCAAGCGCGGCGCTCAGCTGCGCTGACTCCGGCCCGGCGCGCGCCCTCGACTCAGCTCTCGGGGTGCAGCGACATCGGTCCGTAGACCTCGGCCTCGCCGTCGAACAGCCGCACCTGGTCGACCCCGTCGTCGAGCAGCTCGCCGAACGCCTCGCCGACCCACGACTCCGCGTCACCGCGGTTGTCGAACACCTCGGACCGGCCCACCACGGTGCCGTCGGCCTTCTCGTACGTCCACGTCCACGTCATCGTCGTCTCCTCGGTAGCGGTCAGGCCTCGCGCGTCGACGGCTCGACGAACGGCGGCTTGGTCACGGCGAAGGCCTCGGACCGTCCGCGCACGTCGACCGTGACGGTCGCGCCGTCGGCGACGCCGGGTTCGAGCAGGGCGAGGGCGATGCCCTGGCGGCGGGTCGGGGAGAACGTGCCGGACGTGATCTCGCCGATCGCGGCACCCGTCTCGTCGGCCACGACCATGCCCGGGCGCGGGATGCCGCGACCCTCGGCGACGAGGCCCCGCAGCGTGCGCACCGTCTTCTCCGCACGCTGGCGCTCCAGGACCTCCTTGCCCCAGAACTGCGGCTTGGACCAGCCGACCGCCCAGCCGGCGCGCGCCATCACCGGGCTGATCTCCGCCGACAGCTCGTGCCCGTGCAGCGGGTAGCCCATCTCGGTGCGGAGCGTGTCGCGGGCGCCGAGCCCGGCGGCACGCAGGCCGAACGGCTCTCCCGCCTCGACGACGGCGTCCCACACGGCGACGGCGTCGTCCGCGGGGACGACGAGCTCGTAGCCGCGCTCACCGGTGTAGCCGGTGCGGCAGACCGTGACGGCCCTGCCGCCGATCTCGGCGTCGGCGAACGACATGTAGTCGTGGTCGACCGGCAGGCCCAGCTCCGTGAGCACCTCGTCGCTCTGCGGACCCTGCACGGCCAGCACGGCGTAGTCGCGATGCAGGTCGACGACCTCCACACCCTCGGGCGCGGCGGCACGCAGTCGCTCGACCACGGCCGCGGTGTTGGCCGCGTTGGGGATGAGGAAGACCTCGAAGTCGCTGCGCAGGTACTGGATCAGGTCGTCGACGGTGCCGCCGTCCTCGTCGCAGCACAACGTGTACTGCGCCTGGCCGGGGGCGATGCGGGCGAGGTCGTTGGTGAAGCAGCGGTTGACGAACGCGGCGGCCCCGGTGCCGCGCACGAGCGCCTTGCCCAGGTGGCTGACGTCGAACAGACCGACGGCTTCGCGGACCGCCTTGTGCTCGGCCAGGACTCCCCCGCCCGCGTACTCCAGCGGCATCTCCCAGCCACCGAACTCGGCGAGCTTGGCCCCGAGGGCGAGGTGACGGTCGTGGAGCGGCGAGTGCAGCAGGTCCATGCGGACAACCTAGGGCACCCGGGAGCGCCCCGAGGCATGGCCCGATGTGACTAGAGTCGGGCCATGCCCACCGTGACGCTGTCGACCGCCAAGCCGAGCTCCGCCACCGCCGACGTCCTCGTCCTGGGGATCCGGTCGAGCGACGACCACGAGGGACTCGGCGACCTCTTGGAGCTGATGGGCTTCACCGGCGAGAAGAACCAGGTGGTGACCTTCCCGTCGCAGGGCCTGGTGAAGGCCGACCGGGTGGTCGCCGTGGCCATGCCGGAGACGCCCACCGCCGAGGACCTGCGCCGCGCGGCCGGTCGCGCCACCCGTTCCCTCAAGGGCGTCCGGACGGCCGCCTTCGCCCTGCACCCCGCGGGGGTCGAGGAGGTCGCGGCGATCGCCGAGGGCGTGCACCTCGCCGGGTACGCGTTCACCGCGTTCAAGTCCAAGCCCGCCAAGGACTCGCCCAAGAAGGTCGAGCTGCGCACCATCCAGATCCTCTCGGCGTTCGCCCGTCAGAAGGCGGCGTCGCAGGCGGTCGAGACGGCCGACGTCGTGTCCGCAGCCGTCAACGTGGCCCGCGACTGGGTCAACACCCCGCCCGGCGACCTCCGGCCGGCCTCGTTCGCCTCCTTGATCGACGAGCACGCCGGCGACGACGTCAAGGTCACGGTCTGGGACGAGAAGCGGCTCGCGAAGGAGCGGTGCGGCGGCATCCTCGGTGTCGGCCGCGGCTCCGAGGCGCCGCCTCGTCTCGTCCGTCTCACCTACGCCCCCGCCGACGCCGTCGCCCACGTCGCCCTCGTCGGCAAGGGCATCAC
>JALRKU010000281.1 GCA_023254755.1 Aeromicrobium sp.
ATGCGCTCGAGCCCCACGACCGGACTCTCGCCGGCGGCGACCGCGAGGGCGAGGAGCTCTGCCACGACCGGCAGCTCCTGCTCCATCGCCGCCTCTCGTCGCGCCACCGATGCACCGAGCCGCTGGTCGCACGCCATCACCCCGGCGACGAAGCCGAACCCGCACAGCGCGAGCAGCACCGGTGCGGGCGTGCGCTGCGACGACCACAGCAGCAGGCCGACTCCGAGCATCAGGCCGAACCCCGCCGCGCCCCAGACCGCCTGGCGGATCCGGAACTCCTCGACCGTCCCGCCGCGTCCGAGCCGGTCAAGACGCGAGCGCACGCTGGCTGCACTGCCGACCCACTCGCCGAGGGCCGACCCGGCGCGCCGCACCGACGGCCCGAAGACAGCCAGCAGGACGTTGCCGGACCGCCCGGGAACGGAGACGTAGGGCTGCACGTCACGGACGTACGGCACGACCCGCTGCGCCAGCGAGGGCCGCCGCGTGCGTGACCAACCCGACCAGATCGCCCACAGCCCGGTCGAGAGGAGCAGACCGACGATCGCGCCGCTCATGCGAGGATCCGCCGTTCCTCGGGAAGTCGACCGATCCACGTCATCAGGCGGTAGGAGACGACGCACGCGATCGCGCCGCCGACCAGGATGAGCGTGCCGGTGGGCGTGGCGAAGCGCTGCACCACGTCGCCCTGCAGACTCATCAGG
Source organism: Aeromicrobium sp. (assembly GCA_023254755.1). Taxonomy (GTDB): domain Bacteria; phylum Actinomycetota; class Actinomycetes; order Propionibacteriales; family Nocardioidaceae; genus Aeromicrobium. Next base: position 705 of record JALRKU010000281.1, read on the forward strand.
AGCAGGACGACCCACGGCGCGGCGACCGCGAGCCGCGCTCCGGTGACCGTCCAGGACTGGCGCGCCTCGACCTCGCCGCGGGTGCGCAGGTCCTCGCGGAGGTAGACGCTGAGCGAGCGCAGCACCCGTCCGAGGTCGCCGCCACCGACGTCGCGAGCGATGCGCAGCGCCTCGACGACCCGGTCGCCCGTGGGGTCGGCGAGTCGCTCCTTCAGCAGGTCGAGCGACTGGTGGAAGCGACCCGACGACTGGTAGTCGCGGGCGAACAGCACGAACGGATCGCGAAGCCCCGCAGGCCCACGCTCGCCGAGCTGGATCAGGGCGTCGGGCAGCGAAAGACCCGCCCGGACGGCGGACGTCAGGTTGTCGACGGCGTCGGGCCACAGCGCGGCGTGCTCCCGTCGGCGGCGGGCAGCGCGCGATCGGAGGAGAACGGCCGGCAGCGCTCCCGCAGCCACCGCACCGACGACTCCGAGGACGGCCACACCCGAGAGCCCCGCACCGACGACGAAGCCGACGAGCGCGCAGCCGAGGCAGAGCCCGATCAGCTGCCACGGCGCGACGCCGGTGACTCCGGCCGCGTTGAGGAGGTCGGCGACCGGATTGCTGCGGCGGGTGGCGCGCTTCCGGGGTCGCCACTCCGGGTCGAGCACCGCCCACGCCACCATGGCCAGTCCGAGGCCGAGGAGAAATCCGGTCAGGGCGCCCATCGACCCGCCTCGAGCACTCGGTCGAGGTCGATCCCGGCGACCTGGAACGGCTCGTCCCGAGCGGGGCGGCCGTGGCCGCGTACCCAGCCACCACCCCGGCGCAGGTAGACGGGCTCGGCCTCGATGATCCCGTTCTCGACCCGGCCGGTGACCGCCACGACCTCTCGAACTGCGCGGCGCCCCTCAGGGTCGATGCCGGTGTGGACCACGAGGTCGACCGACGTCGCGACCGTCGGGACCACGAACCGGGACCCGATGTTGTCGCCGGCGAGCAGCGGCAGGGTGCACAGCTTGACCAGCGCCTGACGTGCCGAGCTGGCGTGGATCGACGCCATGCCGGGGAGCCCGGCGTTCAGTGCCAGGAGCAGGTCGAGGCACTCGGCAGCACGCACCTCGCCGACCACGATGCGCGAGGGTCGCATTCGCAGCGCCTCCTTGACCAGCGCTCGCAGGTCGATCTCGCCCGTGCCCTCGAGGCCTGCTTGGCGTGTCTGCATCGCGACCCAGTCGGGGTGCGACGTGCGGAGCTCGAAGACCTCCTCGACCGAGACGAGCCGCTGGCTGCCGGGGATCGAGGAGGCGAGGCAGTTCAGCAGCGTCGTCTTGCCCGCCTGGGTGCCACCCGACACCACGATGTTGAGGCCGGCCCGCACGCTCGCGTCGAGGAACTGCGCCATCGGCGCGTCGATCGTGCCGAGCGCGACGAGGTCGTCGAGCCGGTGCGCCTTGGCGACGAACTTGCGGACGTTGACGGCCGCGAAGCCACGGGTGATGCCGTCGAGGACGACGTGCAGGCGATGGCCGCCGGGCAGCATCGCGTCGACGAACGGCTGGCTCACGTCGAGCCGGCGCCCGCTGGACGACAGCATGCGCTCGACCAGCTCGCGCACCTGGTCGGCCGTCAGCACCACCGACGTCAGCTCCGAACGGCCGTCGCGTGCGACGAAGACCCGGTCCGGCTGGTTGATCCAGATCTCCTCGACGGTGTCGTCATCGAGGAACGGCTGCAACGGGCCGAATCCAGATACGTCGGCCAGGATCCGACCGATGACCTGCTCGGGCTGCTCGACCGGACGCACCGCCCCGGTCAGGCTGTGACGGTCGTGCTCGGCAATGACCTCGAGCGCCGCCCGCCGCACCGCGTCGGTGTCGGTGCGCGGGTCGATGCGCCGCTCGCGCACCAGGTCGCGCACGCGGTCGGCAAGTGCCGGTGCCAGCTGATCCATCCCCCGATGGCCCTTCCCCCGAAGTCGGCTTGCCGGAATCCTGCCGCAAAACGGAGAGATCGTGAAGGGCTGTCCAGATCCGCCTGTGGACAGACGGTCAGAACAGACCGATCACCCACCGGCCGATGGTGAAGAGACCGATGGGGATCGAGCCGAGGATCAGGAACACCACGCATCCGAAGACGACGTCTCCGACAAGGCCTCCCTCGACATCTCCGACGTGGTAGGAGTCCTGCCACGCGTCGTCGCGGATCGGGTGGGAGGCGAGGTACGTGTTCGCGTGGGCGAGGGTGCAGAACGAGTACTCCTGCGAGTCCTGGAAGACCCGTTCGCCCTCGTAGCTGACCAGGTGCTCTCTCCGTCCGACGATGAGCGTGATCACCTCGGGACCGTCCGAGGGCGCGGCGGCGCCGCATACCGGGCAACGTGTCTCGCCGACGTCGTCGTTCACAGAGGCGACGGTATCGGTCACCGAGGCGGCTTGGTGCTGCGACGATGAGACCCAAACAACCGGCCGGAGGCGATGTGCGACCCATCACGACCCTGGCCGTCGCGGCCGTCACCGGCCTGGCGCTCGCAGCGTGCGCCGACAGCGCCGAGGACGGTGGCGCCGGCGGTGGAGCCGACTCCTGCGGTGTCGCGGTCGGCGAGCCGGTCGGCACAGCGACCGGCAACGAGCTCGACGACGTCGAGGGCTGCGAGGGCGCCTACTCGTCGCAGCTGAGCGTGTCGTTCGGGTGCTACCCGACCGACGGAGGTGACCAGGAGGGCTACGGGTTCTTCGTCGAGGACTCCGACGCCGATGTGTTCCTGTTCGGCCGTCCCGGCGGAGAGTGGCGGTCGGGTCCCACCGACCTGTCGATCTCAGAGATGGCCGACCAGATCGGTTGCTAGCCCGGATGTCGACGGACAGCAGCCCTCACTAGAATCTCGCCATGGACGAGAGTCGAAGTACCGGCCAGGACCGCCCCACCGCCGAGGGGAGGTCCTGTTGATGGACACCGACACCCTGATCAGCTTCGGGCTGGTGCTCGTGTTCGTCCTGGTCGGCGGAGTGTTCGCCGCCACCGAGCTCGCGCTCGTCTCGCTGCGCGAGAGCCAGCTGACCCAGCTGGAGAAGCAGAGCAGCCGTGGCGCCAAGGTAGCCGAGCTGGCCCGCGACCCCAACCGGTTCCTCGCGGCCGTGCAGATCGGCGTCACCGTGGCCGGCTTCCTGTCGGCCGCGTACGGCGCGTCCACGCTGGCGCCCGACGTCGCCCCCACGATCGCCGACCTCGGGCTGTCCGACGACGCCGCCGACGCCGTCGCGCTGGTGCTGATGACGCTGCTCATCGCCTACCTGTCCCTGGTGTTCGGCGAGCTGGTGCCCAAGCGGTTCGCGCTGCAGAGGTCCGCGCCCCTCGCGCTGGCCGTGGCTCCCCCGCTGGCCAGGTTCGCCACGCTGATGCGCCCCGTCATCTGGCTGCTGTCGAAGTCGACCAACGCGGTCGTGCGACTGCTCGGTGGCAACCCCGAGGCCGCCGGCGAGGAGATCAGCGAGGACGAGCTGCGCGACCTGGTCGGCGGCCACGAGGGCCTCGACGACGAGGAGCGCCAGATCCTGCAGGACGTGTTCGCCGCGACCGACCGCAGCGTGCGCGACGTGATGCGCCCCCGCGGCGACGTCGACTTCCTCGACGCCGGCATGCACCGCGACGAGGCCGCCGCCGCCGTGCGCGCCCGCCCGCACTCGCGCTACCCCGTGACGCGCAACCGCAACGTCGACGACGTCATCGGCTTCGTGCACGTGCGCGACCTGTTCGGCACGGCGCCGTCCGACACCAAGGTGTCCGACGTGATGCGCGAGATCCCGGCCCTGCCCGGCACCAACCGGATCCTGCCCGCGCTCAACCAGATGCGCGAGGACGGCACCCACATCGCCCTCGTGGTCGACGAGTTCGGCGGCACCGACGGCATCGTGACCCTCGAGGACATCATCGAGGAGCTGGTCGGCGAGATCCGCGACGAGCACGACCCCGAGGAGGTCGCGCCGCTCGACGGGGTGGGCGACGACGAGGTCGACGGCTCGCTCCACGTCGACGACTTCACCGAGCGCACCGGCATCGAGATCCCCCGCGGGCCCTACGCCACGATCGCCGGCTACGTGATCGACGCGCTCGGCCACATCCCGCAGACCGGCGACACGATCGACGTCGACGGCCACCGCTACACCGTGTCGGCCGTCGACGGGCACCGCGTCACCCGCATCGTCGTCGCCCCCGTGCCCGAGGAGACCGACGAGACGGGAGCCGAGGCGGCCTCGTGACCGTCCAGCCGCCTCCCCCGCAGCAGGCCTGGCCGCCACCGCGCGAGCCCGAGCCGCGAGGCCCGAAGCTGCCGACCGTCGCGCTGGTGCTGGCGATCCTGCCCCTCATGGTCACCTGGATCGCCGGCGCCGTGCTCGGCTTCGTGCACCTGGCGCGCACGAGCGTCGACACGCCCGGCCGCGACCGCGCCGTCGCGGCGGTCGCGATCGCCGGCACCTGGATGTTCGTCGCCGTGGTCACCGTGCTCGCGGTGCTGCTGGTGCGGTCCGGCGACGGCAGCGAGGAGGGTCGACCCGCTGCCGTGGATTCGCGGTCGATCGACATCTACGACCTCGAGGTCGGCGACTGCTCGCCCGCCTTCGACGACGAGGAGGACGTGTCACGCGTCGAGGTGGTCGCCTGCGGCGAGCCGCACCTCGACGAGGTCTACCTGATCGAGGAGCTCGAGGACGGCGACTATCCCGGCGACGAGCACCTCGACGAGATCGCCGACGAGATCTGCTACCACGCGTTCGACACCTATGTCGGCACCGCCTACGAGGACAGCGACCTGGAGTACTACTGGTTCGTCCCGGACGAGGCGAGCTGGGACTACGACCACGAGGTGGTGTGCTTCCTCGAGAGCGAGGACCCGATCCGCGGATCGGTCGGCCCGCCCACCTGACGGCTCAGGGCTCGAGGCAGGACCGCAGCTCGTCGAGGTCGTAGAACCAGGTGGCGGTGGCGTCGCACCCGGCCAGCCTCACGGGCGCCTCGTTCTGGCGCACCGCCACCAGGTGGTCGTCGCCCTTCTCGTACAGCGCCCACTCGATGTTGCCGGCCAGCCGACCCTGCACCGACCCGCGCCACGCGCTGCGCGAGTACGAGTAGTACGACGTGGCGGCCAGCTGCTGGTCGGCGCCGACGATCCGGATGCGTGCCGCGAACGGCATGATCGTCTCGCCGTGCGCGTGCCGGATGACGGCGGCCTCACCCCCGCCGGCGATCCGCTGGTCGATCTCGGAGAAGAAGCTCTTGAGCACCGGATCGGCGTGGTCGAACGAGCTGCGCTGCCCCGTGATCCCCGGACCGTAGCGGTAGAAGTTCTCGCCGTCGCGCAGCTGCGACAGCGAGATGCGCGCCGCGGTGGGCACGTACTTCGCGAACGTCACGTCGGAGTCCAACGCCATGCCCGGGGCCGTGCAGTACAGCGCGTAGACGTCCTTCGCCGCGGCGACCGGGTCGTCGATCGTCTTGACGAACGACGACGTGTAGATCTTCTTGAGCAGTGCCTTCGAGGCGTCCTTCACCGAGTCACGGGCGCGGATCTTGCGGACCGCCGTGCTGCCCTTCGTCGTCAGCCCGCTCTCGCCGTACAGCGACGGGTCGACCGTGCTGGTCGACCGGTCGTCGAGCGCCGTCAGCCCGGCCGACCGGAACGCCGACCGCTGCGCGGTCATGCTGTCGACCGTTCGCTGGCGATCGGTCGTCACGTACGAGATGGTGTCGCCGTCGGCCTGCGCCTGCTCGAGGAAGTCCTCGTAGGCGGCGGCCCAGCGGGTCCCGATGCCGGACCACTCGACCGCGCCGAGCTTGCTGAGGTCGCCGTAGCCGACGCGCCGCTCGGCGACCTGGAAGGCCTGGACGTCGGCCTTGAGCCCCTTGCCCAGCGTGGTCAGCTTGCCCTTCTTGCGCGCCTTCTCCCACAGTGCGAGAACCCGCTTCTCGACGGTGTCGCTGGTCTGCGACCGCGCCCCGTGACGGGAGACGGTCTGCAGCTGGATCAGGCCGTAGCCCTCAGGTGGCGCCACGACCGAGGCGTCGGGTGTGCCGTAGGGCGTCTGGTTGGTGAACTCCTGCTCCGGCGGCAACGGGATCGCCGAGGCGGCTCCCGATCCCAGGATCAGAGCAGAGAGGACGGCAGCGAGACGGCGCACCTGACCACGGTAGGCGATGCGCGCCGGGAGCGGTCCGTTTCGCCGCGGTGCCTTCAGCGGACCTTGAGACCCAGCAACGACGTCAGCGCCGCGACGAGCCCGCCGAGCAGACCGCCTGCCGGCGCCGGGGCGGGCGTCGGCACCGAAGTCGGGGTCGGCGTGGGCGCCGGGGTCGGGACGGCGGTGTCGTCGCACGACGACGCGACGCCGGGAGGCGCCTGCACCACGAGCTCGACGTTGCGGTCGGCGGGCGTGCCGCGCTGGTCGTCGATCTTCGCCTGCGGGTCGTTGACCGACAGCTCGCGCGACAGCGACGCCAGCGACACCGGGTTCGACAGGTCGCCGTCGAACTGCGCCGGCGCTGCGTGGTCGAGGATCGTGGTGAAGATCGACCACGAGGAGTCGCCGTTGTCGGCGATCTCGATGACCCGGGCCTGCTGCGGAAAGTCGATGTGGGAGGCCGTGTTGATCTCCCAGAATCCGCCCGTGCCGTCGCCGCGGGAGTGCTCGATGATCTCGTTGCGGTGCGTGTGCCCGTTGACCCACGCGATGACCTGGGGCTGGGTGAGCAGGTACGACACCAGCTCGGCACCGAGCACGCGGCGCTCCAGGCCCCCGCCCGTGACGATCAGCGGGTTGCTCATCGTGCCCGACGTGTGGTGGCTGAACAGCACGACCGCCTTGTCGGTGGCCGCCTCGACGGTCTTCTTGACCCACGCCAGCTGGGCAGGGTCGAGCGAGCCGTCGGAGTAGCCGTTGGGGTTGACCGTGTCCATCACGATCATCCGCACGGAGCCCACGTCGAAGAAGTAGTACGCCGTGCCCTGGGCGCGGTTCTCCACCGTGAAGCCGTGGCCGACGGGCGTCCCGGTCGTCGTGAAGTGCTCGGCCACCACCTGCGAGCGCTTCAGCAGACGGCGCCGGGTGTCGGGCGTCACCAGACGCACCGGGGCGCCGAGCACCAGCGCGTCGAGCGCCTTCAGCGGGTCGGCCTGCGTCAGGGCCGACTCGAGGTCCGCGGGCGACAGGCCCGGGGGAAGCGTCGAGATCTTGACCGCTCCCGTCGCCAGCAGGTTGACCGGCAGCGTGTTGGCCGGCAGCAGGCCCTGCATCAGGCCGTCGTGGTTGCCGAACACCGAGTACCAGGGGATGTCGAGACCGGGCGCCGTGAAGGTGCGGCGTGCCGCGTCGAGCAGTCCCGGGAGGGTCGGGAAGCCGTGGTTCCTGCGGTAGTTGTCGTCGGCCTTGCCGGCCGGCGTGCCCCCGGGATGCCAGTAGTGCTGGTCGTAGGTCAGCGGCTGGGCGTCCATGACGCCCTCGTACCGCGACCGGTTCCCGCTGTCGGGGGTCACGGAGCCGCCGTCGAGCACGTCGATGTTCCAGCGGATCTCGTTGTACTGGCTGTTGTCGGAGTTGTCGCCGGTCTCGATCGCGAACTGCAGCGGCTGCCGCAGCACGGGACCGCCGTCGAGCGCGTTGATCGCCCGGACCATCGAGTCGGCGACCTGCGCCGAGAGGATCTCGTGCGGCCGGTACGCCGAGGTCGTGATGCCGAACGCGAGCGGTCCGCCGTCGTCGATGCGGTCGAAGTACTCCAGCCGTGCGGGCGACTGGTGGTCCATCACGTGCACGTCGCTGAGCTGCACGAAGGTGACGACGTGGTCGCGGCAGTCGGCTCGGTCGGCAGCGGCGTCCACGCCGAGCCCCGTGCGCACGACGTGAGCCTCGGGAGGTCCGACCGTGAGCCGGCGGTAGCCCGCCGCGTTGGGGGCGGTCGGCACGATCGTGCCGAGGGCGGTCGACATCGCCATGCGCGCGCGCACGCGGGCCGGTGAGACGGCGTGGGCGGCGAGCGGCCCGAGCACCTGGGCGCCCACGAGGGCACCGGCGCCGAGCGCGCCGCCGCGCAGGAAGGTACGGCGTGGCATCGTCACGCCGTGATCAACGCCGCGAAGTGACCCAGGTCACGCGTGAGCGCGGATCGTCGACCTCGCCGTTCGGTCAGTCGGGCCCGAGCACGCCCGAGACCGACTCGTCACCGGAAACGAGTGACTCGTCACCGGAAACGAGTGACTCGTCACCGGAAACGAGTGACTCGTCAGCGGGCGACGAGGGCTTCCTGACGGCCGGTCCAGACGGGGCGGGCGAGGGCGGCGTCGTACTCGGAGCGGAGGCGGTCGACCAGGTCGGCGACCGAGCCGCGGCGGTCGAGGCTGCCCACGCCCTGGCCCGCGCCCCAGATGTCTTTCCACGCCTTGGCGTCGGTGGTGCCGCCGGAGCCGAAGTCCATGGCCGACTGATCGGACACCGGGAGGGCGTCGGGATCCAGGCCGGCGGACTCGATGCTGCCGCGCAGGTAGTTGCCGTGCACGCCGGTGAACAGGTTGCTGTAGACGATGTCCGCCGCGCCGCTGGAGACCAGCATGTCCTTGTAGTCGTCGACCGCGTTGGCCTCGTCGGTCGAGATGAACGCCGAGCCGACGTAGGCCAGGTCGGCACCGGCGACCTGGGCGGCGAGGATCGACGCGCCGTGGGCGATCGCGCCCGACAGCAGCAGCGGACCGTCGAACCACTGCCGGATCTCGCGGATCAGCGCCAGGGGCGACTGCGTGCCGGCGTGGCCGCCCGCCCCCGCCGCGACGGCGATGAGCCCGTCCGCGCCCTTCTCGATCGCCTTGCGGGCGAAGCGGTCGTTGATGACGTCGTGCAGCACGATGCCGCCGTAGGAGTGCACCGCCTCGTTGACGTCCTCGCGCGCACCCAGCGACGTGATGACGATCGGCACCTTGAAGTCGACGCAGGCCTGCAGGTCCTCCTCCAGCCGGTCGTTCGACCGGTGCACGATCTGGTTGACGGCGTACGGAGCCGAGGGGCGATCGGGGTGCGCGGCGTCGTGCTCGGCCAGCTCCGCCTCGATGCGGGTGAGCCACTCGCGCAGGACCGGCGCCGGGCGGGCGTTCAGGGCCGGGAACGAGCCCACGACCCCCGCCTTGCACTGGGCGATGACGAGGTCGGGACCCGACACGATGAACAGCGGCGACGCCACGACCGGGACGGTCAACGGACGGCGAAGGATCTCGGGCAACGACATGACGACTCCTCGGGCGGCGGTGGTGCCACGGGTCGTGCGCAGCACGCCTGTGTGCAACTAGTTGCATATAACCATAGCGCCGTGACACGATCAACGTGACCCAGGCCACGACGTCTCCGGAGGAGAACCATGTCCACCACCCCGCCCGCCCTCGCCGCCTGGCACCGCATCGCCGCCGAGCAGGATCCGTCGGGACTGGCCGATCTCGTCGCCGACGACGCGGTGTTCCGCTCCCCCGCCGTGCACACCCCGCAGGAGGGCAAGGCGGTCACGATCGCCTACCTGTCGGCCGCCGTCGCGGTGCTCGGGCCCTCACTGACCTACCACCGCACCTGGCACGGCGACGCGTCGGCGGTGCTCGAGTTCACCTGCGAGCTCGACGGCCTCGACGTGCACGGCGTCGACATCATCGGCTGGAACGCCGACGACCGCATCGACACCTTCACCGTCATGGTGCGACCGCTGAAGGGACTCACCGTGGTCATCGAGAAGATGGGCGCCGAGCTGCAGCGTCAGGCCGGCGCGTGACCGCCCGCACCGTGTTCGTCGCGGGGGGCACGAGCGGCATCAACCTGGGCCTCGCGCAGCGCTTCGCCGAGCGCGGCGACCGGGTCGCGGTGCTCAGCCGGTCCCAGGACAAGGTCGACGCGGCGGTCGCGTCCCTCGGCCCCGAGGCGCGGGGGTACGCCGCCGACGTGCGGGACGCCGATGCGGTGAACCGCGCCTTCACCGACGTCGCCGACACCTGGGGACCGATCGACGTCGTCGTCTCCGGCGCCGCAGGGAACTTCGTCGCGCCGGCAGCCGATCTGAGCCCCGGTGGGTTCGAGGCGGTCGTCGCGATCGACCTGCTCGGCACCTTCCACGTCGCCAAGGCCGCGTGGCCCCACCTGCGCAAGCCCGGGGCGAGCATCGTCAACATCTCGGCGGCGCAGGCGTGGCTCCCGAGCCCGGGTCAGGTGCACGTCTCGGCCGCCAAGTCCGGTGTCGACCAGGTGACGCGCACGCTCGCGATCGAGTGGGGTCCGGCCGGCGTGCGCATCAACTCGGTCGCTCCCGGCCCGATCCGGGGCACGGAAGGGATGGCGCGCCTCGCGCCGACGCCGTCGGCCGAGGACGCCTGGACCCGCGCCGTGCCGCTCGGGAGGTTCGGCGAGATCGACGACGTGTGGCAGGCCGTCGCGTGGCTGACCTCCGACGCGGCGTCGTACGTGACGGGAGTCGTGCTCAGCGTCGACGGCGGTCTCAGCCTCGGCGGATCCTCCGCGATCGCCGCGGCGATGGGCGCGTAGTCAGGCGCCGCAGCCTCGGTCCCACCACCGGCCGGCCATCAGCGGACCCGCCACCAGCGGCCGGGCACCCCGCTAGCCTGGCGGGCGTGGCCGTCGACGACCTGGGGACACCGCTCGTCGTGCCCCGCCCCGCCCGCCGGGTCGTCTCGCTCGTCCCGTCGCTGACCGAGGCGCTGGCCTCCGTGGATCGCGGCGCCGTCGTCGGGGCCACGGACTGGTGCACCCATCCCGCCGACCTCGACGTGACCCGCGTGCGCGGGACCAAGAACCCCGACCGGTCCGCGATCGTCGCGCTGGCCCCCGACGTGGTCGTCGCGAACAAGGAGGAGAACCGCGAGCTCGACGTGCGGCGCCTCCGCGAGGCGGGCCTGCAGGTCCACGTGACCGACATCCGCACGGTGCCCGCCGCGGTCGACTCGATCGAGCGTCTCCTCGACGTCCTCGGCTGGAACCACCCCGCGTGGCTGGCCCAGGCCCGGGACCGGTGGTGCGGCCCGCTGCCGCCGGTCGACCGCCGGGTGGCGATCGCGATCTGGCGCGACCCGTGGATGGTCGTGGGCTCCGACACGTTCACCGGCGACCTGGTGCGACGCCTGGGATGGGAGAACGTCTACGCCAGCGCGAGCGAGCGCTATCCGCACGTCGACCTGGCCGACCTCGACGCGGCCGGAGCCGACGAGGTGCTGCTGCCCGACGAGCCGTACGTGTTCACGGGCACCGATGGTCCCGAGGCGTTCGCCCGCACGCCCACCCGGCTCGTGAGCGGCCGGGCTCTGACCTGGTACGGACCCTCGCTGGTCGGCGACACGGTGGTCCCACCCGGCTGATCAGGCCACCGGGAGACGGATGCTGAACCGACAGCCGGCGCCGTGCGCCAGGTTCTCGACCGTGACCTCGCCGTGGTGCGCCTCGACGATCCCCCGTACGATCGCCAGGCCCAGGCCGGCCCCCGGACCGTGGCCGCCGTCGTCCGGCGTCCGCGCGCGCGAGCCGCGCCACCCGACGTCGAAGACGTTCGCCATCTCCGCCACCGGGATGCCTCCGCACTGGTCGATCACGCTCAGCTCGACGGCGTCGTCGACCGCGTGGCCGACGACCTGCACCGCCCCGTCGGCGGGGGTGTGCCGGATCGCGTTCATCACCAGGTTCGAGATCGCCCGCGACAGGGCGGCCGGATCCGCGCTCACGCGGACGCCGTCGGCGACCTCACCGCCGAGCAGGACCCGTCCCGCGCGCGCGACCGGATCCGCGCTCGCGATCGCCTCGCTGACCAGGTCGCGCAGCTGGATGACCTCGAGCCGTGGCTCGACGGCTCCGGCGTGCAGCTTGGACAGCTCGAACAGGTCCCCCACCATCGTCGTCATCCGGTCGACGTCGCGGCGCATCTGACCGAGATAGCGCTGCGGGTCCTCGACCATGCCGTCCTCCAGCGCCTCCGACATCGCGCGCAGCCCGGCCAGCGGCGTGCGGAGGTCGTGCGACACCCAGGAGACGAGATCGCGCCGGGACCGGTCGAGCAGCTGCTCGCGCTCCCGGGAGGCGGCGAGGTCACGACGGGCCGACTCCAGCTCGGCCGCGAGGTCCCGGAACTCCGCCGGCCCGTCCACCGGCACGAACGGCTGGCCGTCGGCACCGAGGCGGCGCACGTTGGACCGGATCGCTCCGGTCCAGCGAACGATCGCCGTGGCCAGGCCGAGCGTGACGAGCAGCGTGACCACGCCGGCGGCACCCCCGACGAAGGTCGCGACCTTCAGGTCGTGCGCGGAGAAGAACATCTGCTGCGTGACGGCCAGGAGCCCCGCGTACGGCGCCACCACCGCGACGACGGCCAGCACGACGAGGTGCCACCTCAGCGAGCGGGTCCGGAGCAGCCGCGTCACGAGCAGACCGACGCCGCCGACCAGCAGCGCGCACCCGGCGGCGTAGGCGATGACGGTCAGCTGGTCCTGAGCACTCATGACTCGGTCCGCCTCGACGTCCACAGGTATCCGACACCCCAGACCGTGACCAGTCGCGTCGGGCTGGTCGGGTCGACCTCCACCTTCTCCCGCAGCCGGCGGACGTGCACCGTCACGGTCGACAGGTCACCGAAGGACCATCCCCAGACCTGCTGGAGCAGCTCGTCGCGCGAGAAGGTCGCGTCGGGGTGGGCCACGAGGAAGCGCAGCAGGTCGTACTCGCGGGCCGTGAGCGCGAGTCGGTCTCCCCCGCGGGTGACGGCTCGCGTCGGGTGGTCGACGACCAGGTCGCCGTCGACGAGACGATCGGGCAGGCCGGGAGGGGGTCCGAGCGTGCGCCGCAGCACCGACTCGACCCGCAGCGCGAGCTCACGAGGGCTGAACGGCTTGCTGATGTAGTCGTCGGCGCCGAGCTCGAGTCCCACGACGCGGTCCTCCTCGTCCCCCAGGGCGGTGAGCATCACGATCGGGACGTCGCTGGCCTGCCTGACCCGCCGGCACACCTCGAGCCCGTCGACGTCGGGCAGCATCAGGTCGAGCACGACCAGGTCGGCCGGCCGGTCGGCCATGACGCGCAGCGCGGTGCCTCCGTCGGGGGCCTCGACCACCTCGTGGCGCGCCTCGCGCAGGTAGGTCGCGACGACCTCGCGGACCGTCACGTCGTCATCGACGACCAGAACGCGCGCCATGGTGCCCTCCCGTCGTCCGAGATCGTACGACCAGGCACCCGACGACGACACCGGCCAGGACGACGAGGGCGACGACCCACCACCCGGCGACGTAGTCACGGTCCAGCAGGGTCGGGTTGTCCCCGCGTCGACCCCAGCCGCCCAGCACCGGGACGGCCAGCACGGTGAGGGTGCCCAGGACGAGCGCCCCGCACGCCACCGGGCCACGGACCCAGGCAGGAAGCGGGCGCAGGGCGAGCCAGCCGGCCACCAGCACCAGCGGCGCCAGCACCGCGTCGTGGACCACGACCCCGCCGACCAACCACGTCACGACGGATCGGAGCTGGTCGGTGGAGGACCGGGACACCAGCAGCCAGACGCCGTACCCGGCCACCACGACGCCGACCGCGCCGAGCGCGAGACGGCCCCTCACGTCATCACCTCGAGGCGGGTGACCCACTTGGTCTGCAGGACGCCCGGTCGATTCGGCGCGATGATTCGCGCGGGGTATCCGTGGTCGACGGACAGCTGCTCGCCGTTGATCGTCAGGGCCAGGAGGGTCGACGGGTGGTCGGCGAAGTTGCCCTGCAGGACCGTGCGCCCGTAGTGCCCCCGCCGCTGCAGGGACACGACGAGCACGTCGCTGCCGCGGGGCGCCTCGACCAGGTCGAGGAGATCACGGATCGGCACCCCGGACCACGTCGCACCGGCCGACCAGCCCTCGACGCACGCGATCGGCAGGTCCCGGGTCCGCTGCCGCAGGCCGGCGAGCTCGTCGCGGGTCAACGACACGGTCCCGCCCGGGCCCACGACCTGCAGGAGGTAGGACCGGTCCACGTCGTCGGCGGTGACTCCTGCGGCCTGCGCCGTCCGGTTGATCGGCACTCCCTGGGGACCCTCGCCGGTGCGGACCGCGAAGACCGAGACCTTGCGCAGGAGCGGCACCGTCGCCCCCGCGGTCGTCACGACGGCAGCCGCGGCAGCGATCCAGGTGCCGCGCAGCAGGGTGCGCCGGGACACCGCCCCGGAGCGCGTCGCCGACGGGCGGTCCTGGCCGACGCTGTCGACGTCCGACCCCCACGCGGCACGGATGACGGGGAGCTTGACCGCGACGTGGACGAGCAGGGCGCCGATCGCGATCCAGGCGACCGCGAAGTGTGCCGTGCGGAAGCTGAACGCCCACGGGTACCACTGGGCGGCGTTCGCCAGCCCGGTCGCGAGCTGGAAGACCGCCGAGGCGACGAGGACCCCGATCGAGCCCCTCTCGAGCATCGTCAGCACGCCGCGTCGGGAGGGGCGCGGCAGCGGGGCGAACAGCTTCGGATAGACGGTCCACAGCTTGACCAGCAGCAGCGGCACCGCCGCCGACCCCGTGGCCACGTGCAGGCCCTGCGTCAGTCGATAGCCCCAGGACGGAGCCGTCGGGAACGGGATCGGCTGATCGGGGACCTGGGCGTAGTGGCTGATCAGCCCGGTCACGAACGCGATCGCGAAGCAGACGCCCAGCCACGACCCGACGCGCGCCGCGACCGCGGCACTGCGGAGCCTCGACGTGAACTCCGCCTCGCGCGGCACCACGCCCCTCATGCCGCGCTCCGCAGCACGGCGCACCAGCGGTCCCCCACGTCGAGCACGGCGTCGGTGCCCAGACCGGACTCGGCCGCGACGGAACCGATGCCGTCGACCCCGACCACCGCCCAGCGGAAGGGGCGGCTGCGCACGGGTCCGGCGTCGAGGGACGCCCACACCGTGCGGGTCTCGACCCCCGGGGCGGCGACCTCGACGAC
>JALRKU010000289.1 GCA_023254755.1 Aeromicrobium sp.
GGTCAACGACAGAGGCTCGCCATCGCCCGGGCGCTGGTCAAGCGGCCCCCGATCTACCTGTTCGACGACTCGTTCTCGGCTCTCGACTACGCGACCGATGCGGCCCTGCGGCGCGCGCTGCGCCCCGTCACGCGTCAGGCCGCGGTCGTGGTGGTGGCCCAGCGGGTGTCCACGATCCGCGAAGCCGACCGCATCGTCGTGCTCGACGCCGGCCGGGTCGTCGGCACCGGCACCCACGCCGAGCTCATGGACACCTGCGAGGTCTACCGCGAGATCGTCCTCTCCCAGCTCAGCGAGGAGGAGGCGGTATGACCACCCCGCGCACGAGCCCCGAGCCCCCGCTGGCGAGTCACGAATTCCCGCTGACGAGTCACACGTTTCCGGTGACGAGTCACGAGTTTCCGGTGACGAGTCACGAGGCTCGGGTGGCGCGGCGGCGCACGGGGAGGGCAGCGTGAGCGGCGGACCCCGCCCCGGCGGACCGATGGCGCGGATGGCGGCCGGCCCACCGGTCGAGAAGGCGCAGGACTTCCGTGGGTCGCTGCAGCGGGTCGTGCGGCTCATGCTGCGCGACCGCTCACTGGTCTGGGGTGTCCTCGCGTTCGGTGTCGTCGGGACGGCGCTGACGGTCGTGGGCCCGCGGGTTCTGGGCCACGCGACCGACCTGGTGTTCACCGGCTACCTGAACGGACAGTTCCCGCAGGGGGCGTCGAAGGCCGAGGTCGTGGCGGGCCTGCGAGCGCGCGGTGAGGACCGGCTGGCCGACCTGGTCGGCTCGGTCGACCTGCAGCCGGGCGCCGGGATCGACTACAGAAGCCTGGGCTGGGTGCTGACCGCGGTCATGGTCCTCTACGTGATCGCCTCGTTCCTCACGTGGTTCCAGGGCCGGCTCACGACGGTGGTCGTGCAGCGCACGGTCGCCGAGCTGCGCGACCAGGTCGAGGCGAAGCTGCACCGTCTGCCGCTGTCCTACGTCGACGCCCGCGAGCGGGGCGACGTGCTGTCGCGCACCACGAACGACATCGACAACGTGGCGCAGTCCTTCCAGCAGACGGTCAGCCAGCTGCTGACGTCGGTGCTCATGATCGTGGGCACGCTCGTCATGATGCTCACCATCTCCCCGCTGCTGGCCCTCATCGCGGTGCTCACCATCCCGCTGGCCTTCGTCGTCACGCGCGCGGTGACCCGACGCTCACAGCCGCAGTTCGTGGCCCAGTGGGGCGCCACGGGGCGGCTCAACGGCCACGTCGAGGAGGTCTTCACGGGCCACGAGGTCGTGAAGGTCTTCGGCCGCCAGGCCGAGGCCCGCGCCGAGTTCGACCGCCGCAACGACGCGCTGTACGAGTCGGCCTTCAAGGCCCAGTTCATCTCCGGCGTCATCCAGCCGCTGATGTTCTTCGTGTCCAACCTGAACTACGTGCTGGTCGCGGTGATCGGCGGGGTGCGGGTGGCCCACGGCTCGCTGAGCATCGGGGAGGTCCAGGCGTTCATCCAGTACTCGCGCCAGTTCACCCAGCCGCTCACGCAGATCGCCTCGATGGTGAAC
>JALRKU010000290.1 GCA_023254755.1 Aeromicrobium sp.
GGCGATCCAGCCCCCGTCGTCACCGAAGTCGAACACCCAGTGCGCGACCGGGAAGTACACGATGGTCACCCAGATGACGACGAAGACGATCCAGCCCGAGAACTTCGCGCGGTCGGCGATCGCGCCGCTGATCAGGGCGACGGTGATGATCGCGAACATCAGCTGGAAGGCCGCGAAGACGAACTCCGGGATGGTGCCGTACGCCGTCGCGACGCCGACGTTGTCGAAGCCGAGCCGCTCGAAGCCGCCGAGCCACTGGTTGCCGCCGGGGCTGAACGCGAACGAGTAGCCGTAGAGCACCCACAGGACGGGGACGATGGCCAGTGCCGCGAAGCTCATCATCATCATGTTCAGCACGCTCTTGGACCGGGTCATGCCGCCGTAGAAGAAGGCAAGACCAGGGGTCATGAGCAGGACCAGGGCCGCGCTGGCCAGGATCCACGCGGTGTCGCCGGTATCCATGAAACCTCCGAGTCAGGGGTGGGACGGACCTCGGCCCACGCTCAGCCCAGGGTCACCGCCGCACGTTTCACGCATCCTTGCTCGATGTTGCAGACGCGTCACGAAATCGCTCGCTGCGTTACGGCCGTGTTTCGTGTCAGGACAGGAGGGCGTCCACGAACTCGGCGGCGTCGAACGGTGCGAGGTCGTCGGCGCCCTCGCCCAGACCGACGAACTTGACGGGTACTCCCAGCTCGTTCTGGACCGCGATGACGATGCCGCCCTTGGCGGTGCCGTCGAGCTTGGTGAGCACGATGCCCGTGACGTCGACGACCTCGCCGAACACCCGGGCCTGGGCCAGTCCGTTCTGGCCCGTGGTGGCGTCGATGACCAGGAGGACCTCGGTGACCGGAGCCTGCTTCTCCACGACCCGCTTGACCTTGCCGAGCTCGTCCATCAGGCCGGCCTTGGTGTGCAGCCGTCCGGCCGTGTCGAGGAGCACCACGTCGACGCCGTCGGCGATGCCGCGCTGGACCGCCTCGAACCCGACACTGGCCGGGTCACCCCCCTCGGGCCCGCGGACCGTCGGCACCCCGACGCGCTCGCCCCAGGTCTGGAGCTGGTCGGCCGCCGCGGCACGGAAGGTGTCGGCGGCGCCCAGCAGGACCGACCGATCGTCGGCGACGAGCACGCGGGCGATGCGACCCACCGTGGTGGTCTTGCCCGTGCCGTTGACGCCGACCACCAGCACGACGCCGGGCTTGCCGTCCGCGCCGGTCGCGGCGAGAGCGCGGTCGCGATCGGGGCCGATCGCGGCGATCAGCTCCTCGCGCAGGACGGACCGGGCGGCCTCCGGGTCGTCGATGCCCTCGACCCGGACCCGGGTGCGGAGTCGCTCGACGAGCTCGGTCGTGGGCTTCACCCCGACGTCGGCGGCGAGCAGGGTGTCCTCCAGCTCCTCCCACGCCTCGTCGTCGAGGGTCGAGCGGCCGAGCACCGCGAGCAGGCCGCGGCCGAGTGAGGAGTTGGACCGCGCCAGGCGCGACCGCAGCCGGACGAGTCGCCCCTGGGACGCGTCCGGTCGCTCGAGGGTGGAGGTGGCGCCGGGCCTCTCGTCGGCCGGGACCTCCTCGAAGGGTGCCTCCTCGTCGTCGGAGGCCAGGTGCGGCTCCGGGTGCTCCGGGTGGTCGATCGTCTCCCGGGTGATCTCGTCGAGGACGTCGGGCGGCGGCAGCGCGTCGCCTCGGCGCGACAGGACGAGCGCGAGCCCACCGCCGACGAGCACGACGGCGGCGACGACGATGACGGTCAGCAGGATCGGATCCACGACGTCACCCTATGCGGAGGGCGCGTCGCTCGGTCGGACCGTCCCGGTGAGCTCTCGAGCAGGCGACGGGCCCAGCGCGAGACGCGATCCGCCGGCGGCGACGACGGCGTCGACCACCGTGGGGTCGTGCGTGACGACCAGCACGGAGACTCGGGGGCGCAGGTCGAGCAGGTCCTGCAGGAGCGCCGACCCGGCGACCGCGTCGAGGTGCTCGGTGGGCTCGTCGACCACCAGCACCCGGTGTCCACCGAGCAGGAGGCGGGCGAGCGCGAGGCGCTGGCGCTCGCCACCGGAGAGCCGGCTGCCGTGCTCGCCCAGGGGCGTGTCGAGACCCTCGGTGGCCGTCGCGAGCCAGTCACCGAGCCCGGCGTCGCGCAGCGCGGCGACGAACGCCTCGTCGTCGGCGTCGGGATCGGCGACCCGAAGGTTCTCGCGCACCGTCGTGTCGAACACCATCTCGTCCTGGCGCAGCAGACCGACCCGGCGTCGCACCTCGGCGGGGTCCAGAGCGTCCACGTCGACGCCGCCGAGTCGGACGGTGCCCGCGACGGGCGGCAGGACACGCGCCAGCGTCAGACCCAGCGTGCTCTTGCCGGAGCCGCTCGGCCCGGTCACCACGAGTGCGCCACCGGGCTCGAGGTGCAGGTCGATGCCGTCCGCCACGGCCCCGTCCCAGCCGACCGCGAGGTCCTGGGTGACCAGGTCCCACGCGACGGGTGGCGCGGAGGCCACGACGGGGGGCTTGATCGCCTCGGGGGCGACCAGCAGCTCGTCGAGGCGCCGTTCGGCCGCGTCGACGACCGGGCGCAGTCGCTCGGCGTCGGCGAGCGCCTCCAGCGGCTCGGCGAGCGCCAGGGGCGCCAGCACCGCGATGCCCACGAGCACCGGATCCGTTCCTGCGGTGAGCCACGACGCGGCGAGCACCGCGGCCGCCGTGCAGGCCAGCACCAGCGCCTCGGACGCGCCGGCCCGCCGCGCCGACCGACGCTCGAGCCGCGCGACGTCGTCGATCCGGCCGCGGATCGGCGTCGTCGACAGGCCCGCCGCGACGAGGTCCGCCGAGGCGCGCAGACTTCCGGACACGTCGGCCGCGAGAAGCGCCCGTGCCTGCGTCAGCGGCTCGTCGCCACCACCCGTCGCCAGGCGGCCGAGCCACCGGACCCCGACCATCGCCCCGAGCGACGAGAGCAGGACGGCGAGGCCTGCTAGGGGCTCGACGAGCGCCACGACGGCGACGACCACGGCCGTCGTCGCGACGGCGACGACCCATGGTCCCTGCACGCGCAGCAACCGGTCCTGGACCGCGTCGACGTCGGCGACGACGCGTCGGACCACGTCGCCTCGTCGTCCGTCGCCCACGACCAGGGCGGCTCTGCGCGTCACGGCGGAGACCACGGCGACCCGGAGGTCGACGACCCGCCGCAGGGCGACGTCGTGCGTGACGAGCCGCTCGGCGTAGCGCAGGACGGTGCGGACCACGCCGAAGAACCGGACCGAGACGATCGCGACCATCAGGTAGAGCACGGGCGGGTGCTCGGCCGCGCGCACGATGAGCCAGGCCGACGTCAGCAGGAGGCCGGCGGCACACAGCTGGGCCGCGACGCCCAGGGCCCGCCCGAGCAGGAGCCTGCGGTCGAACGCGCCCGTCATGGCTCGACCCCGACCACGCCTGTCGCCGGAGCGGGCAGGGCCAGCTCGACGACCCGATCGGCGGCCGTGATCGCTGCCGCGTGGTGGGTGACGAGGACGGTCGTCACGCCGAGCTCGCGGACCGATCGCAGCACCCCCGCCTCCCTGGTGTCGTCGAGCCCCGCCGTCGGCTCGTCGAGCAGCAGCAGACCCGCGCCGCCGTGACGCACGCGCAGGACGGCCCGCGCGACGGCCAGCCGACGGCGCTCCCCCGCGGAGACGTCGCGGCCGTCCTCGCCGACCCACCGATCGAGCGGGAGGTCGGAGGCGCTCGCCGCGTCGAGGGCCGCAGCCACCTGGTCGTCGGTCGCCGTGACCCCGAACCGCACGTTGTCGGCCACCGTCCCGTCGACGAGCCCGGGGACCTGCGGCACCCAGGCCACGTGGCGCCGCCACGCCACCGGATCGACGCGGAGCAGGTCGCACCCCGCGACGTCGACGACGCCCTCGTCGGGCAGCTCCGTGCCGAGCAGCACCGACAGGAGCGTCGACTTCCCGCTGCCCGACGGTCCCGTGACGGCGACGAGCTCGCCCGGCCTCACCTCCAGCCGGTCGATCCGCAGGGACGGCCGCTCCCGCCCCGGCCGGCGCACGACCAGGTGCTCCGCCACCAGGGGCCCGTCGGCCGGATCGGGTGCCGGGCCCGTACCGGGATGCCGCCCGTGGTCGAGGACCTCCAGCGCGGCGTCGACCGCCTCGACGCCTGCCGTGCTGTCGTGGAAGTGCGCGCCCAGCCGTCGCACCGGGCTGAACGCCTCCGGCGCGAGGAGCAGCACGAACAGTCCCGTCGCGAGGTCGAGGTCGCCGTGGACCAGGCGCAGGCCGATGCCCACCGCCACGAGGGCGACCGCGAGCGTCGAGAACAGGTCGAGGGTGACGGCCGAGAGGAACGCCACCCGCAGCGACGAGACCGTCTCGCCCCGATGTCGCTCCCCCACCTCGCGAAGTCCCCGTTCGGTGTCGCGGCCGAACCCGGTGAGCAGCACGAGCCCGTCGAGCACGTCGGCGAAGTGCCGGCCGAGACGCTCCAGCGCCCGCCAGCGCCGACCCAGCTCGTCCTGGGTGCGGAGCCCGACGAGCACCAGGAACACGATGATCAGCGGAACCGTCACGGCGAGCACGACCCCCGACAGCGGATCGGCCACCAGCGCGACGAGGACCAGGGACGGCGGGACGACGGCGGCGAGGACGACCTGCGGCAGGAACCGGCCCACGTACGCGTCGAGGGCGTCGAGGCCCTGACCGACCAGCGTCACCGCCCCGGCGCTCGACGGACGCGGACCGGTCCGGCGCGGATCGAGCAGGTCGTCGACCAGCTCGGTGCGCAGGTCCGCCTTGACCCTCGACGCCGCACGAGCGGCGACGGTGGTCTGGCCCCAGGCGACGGCCCCGCGCAGCAGCGCGGCGAGAGCGGCACCGAGCGCGAGGGCACCGATCGGGTCGTCGACGAAGCGGGCCGCGACCACGTGGCTGATGCTCCACGCCTGGGCCACGAGGGCCGCGGCGCCGACGACGCCGAGCACCACCGCCACCACGAGGTGACGGCGCACGGCCGCCGAGCGGCGCACCAGGCGCGGATCGACGGGCTTCACGGGGTCGTCACACCGGGATGTGGTGGACGCCGATGCGACGGCGGAACACCCAGTAGGACCAGCCCTGGTACAGCAGCACCAGCGGCGTGAAGACCACGGCGACCACCGTCATGATCCTCAGCGTGTACGGCGTCGCGGCCGCTGAGTCGGTGGTCAGCGACCACGCCGGGTCCAGCGACGACGGCATGACGTCGGGGAACAGCGACACGAACAGCAGCACGACCAGCAGCCCGATCGCGAGCGCCGTGCCGGCGAAGGCCCACCCGTCGCGGCGCCCGGCCCCGTGGGCGATCCCACCCAGGAACGCGGCCAGCACCCCGGCACCGAGGAGGACGGTCGCCGGCGAGACGTCGCGGGCGACGGTCCAGCCCACGAAGGCCGTCGTGAGCACCGCCGCGACCAGGGAGGTCCGCAGCGCGAAGGACGTCGCCCGACCGTGGATCGGGCCGGTCGTCTTCAGCGCCACGAAGAAGGCGCCGTGCGTCAGGAACACGGTCACCGTGACGAGTCCGCCCAGCAGCGCATAGGGATTCAGCAGGTCCAGCAGCGTCCCCACGAACTCCCCGGACGCGTCGATCGGGACCCCACGAGCGATGTTGGCCAGGGCGACGCCCCAGAGCAGGGCCGGCACGAACGACCCGGTCACGATCGCGACGTCGCACCAGCGCCGCCACGACGCCTCGGGACGCTTGGACCGGAACTCGATGCCGATGATGCGGACGATCAGCGCCAGCAGGATCAGCAGCAGCGGGACGTAGAAGCCGCTGAACAGCGTCGCGTACCACTCGGGGAAGGCCGCGAACGTGGCGCCACCGGCGACGAGCAGCCACACCTCGTTCGCGTCCCACACCGGACCGATCGTGTTCAGCAGCACCCGGCGCTCGCGGTCGTCGCGGGCGAGCAGCGCCATCAGCATGCCGACGCCGAAGTCGAACCCCTCGAGGGTGAAGTAGCCGATCCACAGGACGGCGATCAGGATGAACCAGACGGTCGTGAGTTCCATGGGTACGCGCTTTCGGGTCAGT
>JALRKU010000321.1 GCA_023254755.1 Aeromicrobium sp.
GGCGTGGTTGGTGTAGCAGACGTCGACACCCATCGGCAGGCCGAGGAGCTTGCCGCAGAAGAGGTCCTCGAGTCCGGCGCGGATGATCTGCTTGCCGTCGTAGAGGTACTCCGGTCCGATGAAGCCCACGACCGTATTCACCAGGAACGGGTCGAACGCACGGGCCACGCCGTACGCCCGCACCTCAAGGGTCTGCTGGTCGACGGGACGTCCGCCGGTGCCGACGTGCGCGTCGGCGCTGAGGGCCGATCCCTGCCCGGTCTCGAAGTACATGACCTGGTCGCCGACCGTGCCGCGTCCGAGCGAGCGCCCGGCGTCGAGCCCCTCGCGCAGCACGGCCAGGTCGACGCCGAAGCCACGGTTCGCCGCCTCCGTGCCGGCGATCGACTGGAAGACGAGGTCGACCGGCGCTCCGGCAGCGACGAGCTCGATCGTGGTCGTGACGTGCGACAGCACGCAGGACTGTGTGGGGATGTCGTACCTCGTCCGGATCGCATCGACGAGCCGCAGCAGGTCGGCCGTGGCCCGTGGCGAGTCCGACGCCGGGTTGATGCCGATGACCGCGTCACCCGCCCCGAGCAGGAGCCCGTCGAGGACTGCCGCGGTGACGCCCCGCGGGTCGTCGGTGGGATGGTTCGGCTGCAGGCGCGTGCCGAGCCGACCCGGCAGGCCGAGGGTGGTGCGGAACCGGCTCGTCACCTCCATCGCGCGCGACACCGCGACGAGGTCCTGGATCCGCATCAGCTTGCTCACCGCGGCGACCATCTCCGGGGTCAGCCCGGGCGACACCGCGGCCAGCGCCGTGGCGGCATCGGGCCGCACGGCGACCTCGAGGAGCCAGTCCCGCAGGCCGCCCACCGTCAAGTGGGCGACGGCGGCGAACGCCTCCGCGTCGTGCGAGTCGACGATCAGCCGGGTGACCTCGTCGTCCTCGTAGGGCACCACCGCGTCCTCCAGGAACACCGTCAGCTCGACGTCGGCCAGGGCCCACTGCGCCGCGGCGCGTTCGGCCGCCGTCTCCGCAGCGCACCCGGCCAGCTGGTCCCCGGACCGCAGAGGCGACGCGCGGGCCAGCAGGTCGACGAGTCCGTCGAACCGGTAGGTCGTGGGGCCCACGGTGTGCCTGAAGACGCGCATGCGAGCACCGTAGGTGAACGACGTTGCACGTCGGTTAACCCTCGCGCCGGGTCACGACGGCACGACGGTGGCCGGCGGCGAGGCGTTGCTCAGTGAGCGTCCTTCTTCCCGGCACGCCAGTACCCGACGAAGGTGATGTCGTCCTTCGCGACGCCGTTCGCGACCCAGTGACGCCGCGCCCCGGTGGCCAGCCCCTGCTCCCCGACGGCCCAGCCGTAGAACCGTTTCGTGGGCACCGGCCGGGCACTCAGGGCGGCCAGCGCGGCGACACCGGGCGTGGCCGGGGGGTCGTCGCGCACCACACACTGAACGGCCACCGCGGACGGGGTCGCGAGGTCCAGCCGGTCCGCGGCGGTCGGCACCTCGACGAGCGCCTCGCCCGTGACGTCGGCCGCGAGCCCCTCGAGGATCGCCGCGACGGCCGGCAGCCCGGTCTCGTCAGCGACCAGTCGCACGTCAGCGACACCGTCGGGCGGCATGAACGCGATGCCCTCGTCGAGCAGCGCGACCGCGGCGCCGGGACGGCACTGCTCGGCCCAGGCGGAGGCGGGGCCCGCGGTGCCGTCGGCCGCCGACCCGTGCAGCACGAAGTCGACGTCGAGCTCGGGGCCCTCCGGCCCGTCCGGGCGATGGGCACGGACCGTGTAGTTGCGCAGGATCGGTCGCTCCGTCCTCGAGATCGTCAGGTACCTCAGGTACGAGACGGTGCTCAGCTTGCCGGGCAGCCGCGACAGCGAGGCGTCGCCGGCGACCGGCAGGAACAGCCGGAACCACTGGTCGCGTCCCATCGGGACGAAGTCGGCCGCGTCACCTCCGCCGAGGGTGATCCGCATCAGGTGCGGGGTGACCTGCGCCTTGCGCACGACGCGGAGCGTGATCAGCCCCTCCGTCCGCGGTGCGACACGGGTCCGGCGCACGTTCTGACCAGCCACAGCGACTCCTCACATTGGTGAGGCTCACCTTACTTGAAGCCGAAGTCCAGTCGATCGTCGACCTCGTCGCGGGTGAATCCGCTGGCGTACAGCAGATCGGCCGCGAGAGACCTGATCTGCGCGGCGATCGTCGCCGAGTTGAGCGTGATGCGATCGGTCAGCGCCGTCGACGCGAGCCGCGCGGCCTCGACCAGGGCCTCTCGCGCCTCCTCGAAGTCGTGGTGCTCCGACAGGTCGTCCGCGAAGATCTCGATCGCCCGCGCCATCTGGTCCATCGCCAGGTCCAGACCCGTCGGCGGCCGCTCGCCGAAGCGCAGCATCGCCGCGAGTCGTCGCGCGAGCACCCGCACGTCGCGGACCGCGTTGTCGAGGTCGCGCACCGTGGCGACGTAGGTCTGGACGTGGTCGCGCTGACGCCACCTCATCGGCGACATCCGGGCGATCTCGCTGACGTTGGCGGCCGTCGACGTCATGGCCTCGACCTGCGGGGTCATCTCGCGTGACTGCTCCAGCTGGGACTCGGCCAGCGAGGCGTCCACTGTGCGGACCGCCTGCGCGAGTCGCTGCAGGATCGTGGAGAGGCTGCGCAGGATGCGCTGCACCTCGCGATCGATGTCGCGCACGGGGTTGCGCGGGATCAGCAGGACCGTCGCGAGTCCCACCACCCCGCCGACGAGCGCGTCGAGGAAGCGGGTCACGGCCGGGTTCCCCGAGCCTGCCACCGGGATGACCGCGGCCAGCAGAACCGACGAGTTCGCCGCCTGGGTGAGCGCGAGGCCCTTCAGGCCGACCAGCGTGCTGACCACGACGGCCAGCACGACGATGAGCGCCATCTGCAGCGGGCCCCGCCCGATGCCGAGCACGAGGAGCTCGCCCACCAGGACACCGATCGCGACTCCGCCGACCAGCTCGACGAGCGTGCGTCCCCGCAGGCCGGCGCCGGCGATCAGCACGATGACGGCGGCGATGGGCGCGAAGAACGCCTGCTGGTGGCCCAGCAGCTCGGTCGCGATGAAGAACGCGACCGACGTCGCGAGGCTCAGCCGCAGCAGGAGCCGCCACCGCTTGCGCAGCACCCACAGACGATCGGTGAAGGTGTCGGTCGGCCGCAGGACGCGCAGTCGACGCAGCGGGACGTCGCGCGCGCCGCTCATCGTGCCCTCATCACAGGTACAGGCCCGTCTGGCCTTCCTCGATCCGTTCGGACGCCACGGCGTGGAGGTCGCGCTCTCGCAGCAGGATCAGCTCCTCGCCGCGCACCTCGACCTCGGCGCGGTCGTCGGGATCGAAGAGCACCCGATCGCCCACCTCGACCGATCGGATGGTGGGGCCGATCGCCTCGACGCGGGCCCACACGAGCCGCTTGCCGAGGGCTGCGGTCGCGGGGATGACGATGCCGCCGGTGGACCGACGGTCGCCGGAGTCCTTGTCGATCGTGACGAGCAGCCGGTCCTGGAGCATCCGGATCGGCACCTTGTGCTCGTCGGCGGCCTGGCGCGCCACGTCAGCGCACGATCCTGCGGATCACCACCGCGCCCACGACGACCGCCGCGACTCCGCCGACGATCGGCAGGACGACCTCGGTGCGCACCGCGCCGTTCTCGTCGACGAACCGGGCCTTGACCGACGCCAGGGTGCGCTTGGCGATGCTGCGCGGGTGGACCGCGACGACCAGCTCGTCGACCGTGCTGGCGAGCCGCTCACGGATCTCGTCGATCTCGTCGACGAGCTCGTCGGTCTGCTTGGACACCGGATCACTTCCTCGTGGGCTCAGGCGGGCGGGATCGCCCCGACCCTCATCGGCAAGGATAGGGCCATGAGCACCCGACTGGCCGTGGGAGACCCCGCGCCCGACTTCACCCTGCCCAGCGACACCGGCGAGGAGGTGGCGCTGTCGGCGCTCGACGGCAAGGTCGTCGTGTACTTCTACCCGGCCGCCATGACGCCCGGCTGCACCAAGCAGGCGTGCGACTTCAGCGACTCGCTCGACCGCCTGAACGCCGAGGGCTACACGGTGGCGGGCATCTCGCCCGACAGCCCGGAGAAGCTCGCGAGGTTCCGCGAGAACGACGGCCTGACCATCACCCTGCTCTCCGACCCGGACAAGCAGGTCCTCACGGCGTGGGGCGCGTTCGGCGAGAAGAAGCTGTACGGCAAGGTCGTGCAGGGCGTCATCCGCAGCACGTTCGTCGTCGAGGACGGCACGATCACGTACGCGGCCTACAACGTGAAGGCCACCGGGCACGTCGCGAAGCTGCGCCGCGACCTCGGCCTCGACGCGGCCTGAGGCTAGCCTGGTCCCACCGGGCCGGTGTGGTGGAACTGGTAGACACGCAGGATTTAGGTTCCTGTGCTTCGGCGTGCAGGTTCGAGTCCTGTCACCGGCACCCCTACGTGAAGTCCCGCCGTCGCCCCGCGTCAGCGGGTGCGAGGACGGGACGACGGGAGGAGCTCGGTTCCGCGAGGAACGAGCGGACCCGAGCGACGGATCCTGTCATCGGCACCCGCTGACGAGTCAGGTGTTTCCGCTGACGAGTCACTTCAGTCGGCACTGCCGTCTCGGTGCGAGAACTCAGTGACTCGTCACCAGAAATCAGTGACTCGTCACCGGCAAGGAGTGACTCGTCAGGGGCAGAGTCGGCGGATGCCCTTGGCGATGTTGGCCTGCAGGACCTTGCCGACCAGGCCCGCGGTGCCGGGGATCGGGGCGTCGAAGCCGATCGTGTAGTCGAGCCGGGTGCCTCCGTCGGGGGTCGGGGTCAGCTCCTGACGTCCCCAGTGGCCCTTGAGCGGCGAGCCCTTGGTGATCGCGTACTCGATCAGCGTGGGACGGTCGGCCGTCGTGGTCGTCTCCCAGAACGCCGGCAGCGGTCCGATCTTGAGCGCTCGCGTGGATCCCACGCCGTTGCGCTCGGTGTCGCCGTCGCGCACACGGGTGACCTTGGCGCCGAGCACCGGCCCCAGGTTCTCGTGCTCCGACAGCCTGTCGAAGACCGTCTCGGGATCGGACGTGAAGGTGTGAGTGACGCGCACGCGCGTGGGAGCGACCATGACCAGGCAGTCTAGAGGCAGCCGCGTAGGCTGCCGAGCGTGTTCCGGATCCTGTTCCACGAGCCTCGCATCGCCGGCAACACGGGAGCCGCGATCCGCCTCGCGGCCGTGACGGGCGCCGAGCTCCACCTGGTCGAGCCGCTGGGCTTCGACCTCGACGAGGCCAAGCTGCGCCGCGCCGGTCTGGACTACCACGACCTCGCCGTCCTGACCGTGCACCCGGACCTCGACAGCGCGCTCGCGACCATGCCGGACGTCGCCGTCTACGCCTTCACCGCGCACGGCGACGTCGTCTACTCCGACGTCGCCTACTCCCCCGGCGACGTGCTGATGTTCGGTGCCGAGCCGACCGGTCTGCCCGACGAGGCCCTCGAGCACCCTCGCGTCACGGCGCGCGTGACCCTGCCGATGCTGCCGGCCCGCCGCTCGATGAACCTGACGAACACCGCCTCGGTCGCGATCTACGAGGCGTGGCGGCAGCACGGCTTCGCGACGTAGCCGAGAGCCTGCGCACGAGACCCCGGTGGTGGCGCGCTGACGGACCCCGGCGCAGGGCGGAACGCCCACCGGACAGGCCGCAGATCGCTGGGCGATGACGCCGCGTGACGTTCTCGTGACGACTTGTCCGAATCCCTGCACGACGACCCGCTCCCCGACATACGCTGACGCTCCGAGCAAGGGGAGAAGAACAGCGGTGGAACAGCAGGTGACCGCGCACGTTCGTCGACGGGTGACATGGGTCCTCGCCGGCGCTCTCGTGCTCGCGCTCGCACCGTTCCTGATGTGGCAGCGCGCCGAGGGCGGTCCGGTCTCGGCAATCGCGCCGGACGGCATCGTCGTGGTCGGCGACTCGATCACGGCGCGCTACAACGACGTCCCCGGCGACGCCGACCAGGGCTGGTGGAGCATCGTCGGACGTCACTACGGCGCCGACGTGCGCCGGTACGCGCAGTCCGGGTCCGGCTACCTGCGACCCGGCTTGTTCTGCGAGGGCGACCGGTTCCGCGAACGGCTCGGCGCGTTCACCGGTGCACCTCCGTCGATCTTCATCATCGAGGGAGGTCGCAACGACTGGGCGACCTGCCGCGACGGTCGGTTCCGGCCGTCGACCGACGCCGAGGTGGCGGCGGCGGTCGACCAGTACCTGGACCTGGTCACCGAGATGCTCCCCGCCCAGACCCGCGTGGTCGTGCTGGCGCCGCCGTGGGGTCCTCGGCAGCGGATCGAGGGACTGCGGGTCACGAGCATCATCCGCAGCGCGGTCGCCCAGCACGGCGCCGAGTTCGTCGACACCACCGGCACCCTCGGCCCGCTCGAGGTGGTCGACGGGATCCACCCGAACCGGGCGGGCAGCCTCGCGATCGCCGATCGCGTGATCGCCGCCATCGGCTGACCGGGCGTCATCGGCCGCACGCCCGCAGCCGGGCGGTGACGGGGCGACCGATCACGGCCCTGGACGCGTCGCTCGGGTACCGCTGCTCACGGCGACACGTCGCAGGCTCACCGCCGGTCACGGACACGTCGCCAACTCACCGCCCCGGACCGGGCGCGGCGGGTCGGGCGCTCCGGACCGGGCGCGGCGGGTCGGGCGCTCAGGGGTGGTCGGGGCGCTCGAGGTCGAGGAGCACCTCGACCTCGGTGCCGACCTCGATGCCCTCGCGGTCGCGCACGGCC
This sequence comes from Aeromicrobium sp., assembly GCA_023254755.1. GTDB lineage: Bacteria > Actinomycetota > Actinomycetes > Propionibacteriales > Nocardioidaceae > Aeromicrobium. The sequence goes on from JALRKU010000321.1 coordinate 6,795, forward strand.
TTCTTCAGCGGGAGGACGAAACCGCCTCGGGCGGTGTCGGGGAACACCGACGTGCTCCACGACGACGTGCCGACGCGCACCGCCACCCGGACCGAGCCGAATCCGGCCTTGTCGGGGCCGGCGGCCTCGTCGAGCTCGTCGGTGACGTCGGGCGGCAGCGTCACGAAGACCCAGCCCGCCTCCTTGCGGACGTCCCACTTCCAGGCCGCGGCGCGGAACGTCCAGCTCATCGAGGCGGCCTCAGGCCAGGGCGGCCTGGACGTCGGGCGCGATGGCGGCGAGGGCGTGGCCGCGGTGGCTGATCGCGTCCTTCTCGGCCGGCGCGAGCTCGGCGGTGCTGACCTCGTAGCCGTCGGCCGCGAAGAGCGGGTCGTAGCCGAACCCTCCTCCTCCGTGCTCGGCGCGCAGGATGCGACCGGGCATCTCGCCACGGCGCACCACCTCGGCGCCGTCGGGCGTGCAGAGCGCCATGACGCACACGAAGGTGGCGCCGCGGCGCTCGTCGGGTGCGTCGCCGAGCTGCGAGAGCAGGAGGGCGTTGTTGGCCGCGTCGCCGCCCTGGTCCTTGGGCACGCCGGACCAGCGCGCCGACAGCACTCCCGGCATGCCGTTGAGCTCGTCGACGCACAGGCCCGAGTCGTCCGCCAGGGAAGGCAGTCCGGTGGCCGCCAGGCAGGCACGCGCCTTGATGAGCGCGTTGCCCTCGAACGTGGGCTCGGTCTCGGCCGGCTCGTCGTACTGGGCCACCTCGGAGAGACCCACCA
>JALRKU010000343.1 GCA_023254755.1 Aeromicrobium sp.
ATGCGCTGCACGCGGCCGCGCCAGGCGGCCTCCAGCTCGTCGAGCGCTCGACGCGCCCGCTGCACGGCCTCGAGGTCGGAGCGCACGAGCAGCTCCCTGCCGCGGCGGTGCTTGGTGACGAGACCGACCCTTTCCAGGACCGCCACGTGCTTCTGCACGGCCGCGAAGCTCATCGGGTAGGCGTCGGCCAGGCGGCTGACCGACAGCTCGCCCTGCACGGCGCGGCGCAGGATGTCGCGGCGGGTCGCATCGGCGAGGGCGTGGAACAGCCGGTCGACCTCGTCGTCGGTCAGCTCGATCATTTGTACAACCATGTGGTTGTACGTTACGGATCCCGGTCATCGGCGTCAAGCCTCCGGTCGGCGCCGACGCCTCGGTCGGGGTCGGCTGGTAGAACGTGCACGTGACCGATGCGGACGAGACCGAGCAGCTCGAGCTGCTGCCGTCTCCGCGTCGGCGCGCTCCGCGGGCCCCGCGGGCCGTCGAGCCGGCGGCCGATCTCCCCGTGGCGAGGGTCCTGGTCGACACCGGTCTGGCCCATTTAGACCGGCCTTTCGACTACCTGGTCACGGCCCAGCAGTCCGACGCCGCGGTCGTGGGCTGCCGGGTCAGGGTCCGCTTCGCCGGGCAGCTCGCCGACGGGTTCGTCGTCGAGCGCGCCGCAACCTCGGACCACGACGGTCGGCTGATGCCGCTGGTCAAGGTCGTCTCGAACGAGCCGGTGCTCTCTCCGGCCGTGCTCCGGCTCGCCCGCGAGGTCGCCGCCCGGTACGCCGGCACGGTGGGCGACGTGCTCCGACTCGCGATCCCGCCGCGCCACGCGCGCACCGAGCGCGCGGCCTCGCCGGTCAGTGCCCCACCGCCCCGCGACGCCCGTCCCGAGGCGTGGTCGGACTACCCGCTCGGCCCCGAGCTCGTCGAGGCGCTGTCCGGTGGCGCCTCGCCACGGGCGGCCTGGTCCGCGCTCCCGTCACCCGACCCGGCGGTCCTCGTCGCCGAGGCCGTGCTGGCCACGGTGCGCGGTGGTCGCGGGGCGATCGTGTGCGTGCCCGACGGACGCGACGTGACCCGGTGGCGGGCGGTGCTGGCCGACGCGGTCGGCGAAGCGCTCGTCGTGCTCACGGGCTCGCAGGACCCCGCGGACCGGTACGCCTCGTTCCTGGCGGCGTCGCGCGGGGCCGCCCGCGTCGTGCTCGGGACGCGGGCGGCCGCGTTCGCCCCGGTCGCCGATCTCGGGCTGCTGGTGCTGTGGGACGACGGCGACGACCTCTACGCCGAGCCGCGCGCGCCCTATCCCCACACCCGCGAGGTCGTGCTCCTGCGGGCCGAGGCGGAGGGGGCTGGGGTGCTGCTCGCGGCGCACGCCCGCACCGCCGAGGTCCAGTCGCTCGTCGAGGGGGCGTGGTGCAGCGAGCTGGTCCCGTCGCTCGAGGCGCGTCGTACCCGGTGGCCGCGGGTCGAGGTCGCCGACGGCACCGACACGGGCGGGGTGCCGGTCCGCCTGCCGCGGCAGGTGTTCGCGCAGGTCAGAGCCGCCACGGGTCCGGTCCTCGTCCAGGTGCCGCGGCGCGGCTACCGCACGTCGCTGGCGTGCCAGGACTGCCGCACGCCGGCCCGGTGCGCGGCGTGCGAGGGTCCGCTGGTCCAGCACGCCGCGGGTGCCCCGCCGGTGTGCCGCTGGTGCGGTGCCGCGGCCGACCCGTGGCGCTGTCGGGCGTGCGGCTCGGCACGGCTCCGGGCCCCTGTGGTCGGGCAGCTCCGCACCGCCGAGGAGGTCGCCCGGGCCTTCCCCGACCACGAGGTCGTGACCAGCGGTGGTCAGTCGGTGCTCGCCGAGGCGCCCGCCGGCCGCACCATCGTGCTCGCGACGCCGGGCGCCGAACCACCGGTGGCCGGCGGCTACGCCCTCGTCGTGCTCCTCGACACCTGGCTCATGCTGGCCCGCGACGACGTCCGGGTGGTCGAGGAGGCGCACCGGCGCTGGTTCAACGCGCTGGCCCTGGGGGCTCCGGGCTCGGCCGCCGTCGTCGTGGGCGATGCGTCCGGACTCCAGGCCCTCGTGCGGGCCGACCCGACGGGACTCGCGCGACGCGAGCTGGCCGACCGGCGCGACACCCGCCTGCCCCCGGTCGGCCGCCTGGCCTCGGTCGAGGGCGACGTCGACGTCCTCGACGAGCTGGCCGCCCGCCCGTGGACCGAGCACATCGACGTGCTCGGTCCCGTGCCTCACGACCCACGCGACGCGTCCGTCGCACGGCTCGTGCTCCGCGCCCCGCGCCGCGAAGGTGCCGAGCTGGCGGACCGGCTCGCCGCCGTCGCGGCCGAGCGGAGCGCGACGAAGCTGCCCGCCGTGCGGATCCAGGTCGATCCCCAGCGCTTCTGACCCCGGCGCACGGCGACCCGGCTCGAGCTCGTCGCACGAGGGCGCCGGGTCACCGCCCGACCAGGCCGTGGCGACGTCCCGCCTAGACTTCGCCGAGTGAAGTTGGTCTTCGCGGGCACGCCCGACACCGCCGTCCCCAGCCTGGAGGCGCTCGTCGCCAGCCGGCACGACGTCGCCGCCGTCGTCACGCGGCCGGACGCCGCCGCCGGACGTGGCCGATCGCTCCGCCCGTCCCCGGTCTCCGAGGCCGCCCGGGCCCACGGCATCGAGGTCCTGACGCCACCGAGCCCGTCGGACCCTCAGTTCGTCGCCCGGCTCCGCGAGATCGCGCCCGACTGCGTCCCGATCGTCGCGTACGGCGCGCTGATCCGTCGCGAGGCGCTCGACGTCCCCGCGTTCGGGTGGATCAACCTGCACTTCTCGGTGCTCCCGGCCTGGCGCGGTGCGGCGCCGGTCCAGCGCTCGATCATGGCGGGTGACGAGGTGACCGGGGCGACGGTCTTCAGCCTCGTCGAGGCGCTCGACGCGGGCCCCGTGCTCGGCTCGATCACCGAGCGGATCCGCGACGACGACACGGCCGGAACCCTGCTCGCGCGGCTCGCCGACTTCGGGAGCCGGCTCCTGGTCGACGTCGTCGACCACGTCGAGGACGGCGACATCGGCGTCGTGCCGCAGCCGGAGGAGAACGTCTCGTACGCTCCCAAGCTGTCCACCGACGAGGCGCGGGTGACCTGGAACCGTCCCGCGTTCGCGATCGACCGGCACGTCCGCGGCTGCACTCCCGCACCGGGGGCCTGGACGACCTACGCCGGTGAACGGCTCAAGCTCGGACCGGTGCGCCCCACCGACGTGGACTCGCTCCCGCCCGGCGAGCTCGAGGTCACCAAGCGCGAGGTGCGGGTCGGCAGTTTTAAGTGCCAATTTCCAGTATCCCGATACATCGCCTTTGCTCCATGTGCCTAAGCCATGGAACGTCGACGAGACAGGCATCCGAACCCATGATCGAAGAGTCGTAAATTCAAACTTAACTCGATTCGCAGAAACATGAAAGTAGTAATCATTCATTCCATCAGTCATTTCGGCGAACACGATTTCAGGATTGCCCTTGCCTGGGACGTCTGCAAAATCAACGGGAATGATTAACGCTCGAATTACCCCGTTACTTGGTAAACGACCAGCGGCCTTTGGAAAACCAACCTGAAGGGTCTTGTTGCCAGTTTGATCTAATAGTTGACAACTTGTTCGTTGACTGAAAGTTGGAGTCGCATCCAATTTGTCGACAGTGACGGTGAAATATCCTGCACTATTGGGCTTTAGCTCATCCATCGTGAAAACCCCCGATGAATTCACACTTCCGAAGTAACGCTTTCTTGCATATGACGCTGATGGCTCAACTACATCAATCGTGTAATCACCCTGTGGCCAATTTGCATAGAAACTTCCGTCAGAATTACTGCGCAAAAATGTCCAACTTACTGACGACGTCATGTAGTAAATGCCACGTGAACCAATCGCAGTATTTGTTGAGTCTGGGTTGTAGATCCAGAATTTCACGTTTGAGTCGCTTGGTGCAGCAGTCACCCGTCCTGGCAGTTCAAAACTCTGCTGCTTAGATTGTTCCGAATTCCCGGCACCACCGGTATAAATGTTGATTCCTTTAGTTGGCTTAGTCTGTCGACTGGGCACAGTTGTCGAAGTCGTAGTAGTTGTCGGTGTCGTAGTTGTCGTCGTTGTGGTAACCGGCAAACCAACAGAAACTGCCACTTTTTTCCAAACAAGTTTTTTGCCGGATTTTGTGCAAACATAGTTCGTCGTCTTTACTGTTTTTACTAAGCCGATTTTCTTGCAACTGCTTGCAACCACCGACGCTTTCGCCGGAATTGTCGGCAGAACTGCGAGCAAAACAATCGCTAATGAAGTCTTTAGTGGCCGAGAAACAATCATTGAGACGTAGTCCTTAGGCTATGCAACTAGTTCGCTGGCGAGTTCGGTTAGCGGCGACACCACACTTGCGTCGAGTTTGCCTTCTGGTGAGATCAACGAATTGATTTTTGGAAACAGCAACTCGGGCCCGACGATTGTTGCGCCGAGCAACGGCACGATGTTTCGCAGATATTCGACTGCGGCTTTGCCGCCGCGCTCGCCTGGCGTGCAACCGAACACGCCGATGCGACGACCGATAAGGCAGTGCTTGGCGAATGGGCGCGATGCCCAATCGATGACGTTTTTTAGTCCGCCTGG
>JALRKU010000373.1 GCA_023254755.1 Aeromicrobium sp.
GTCGTCCTCGATGAGCGCCCGCTGCTCCTTGCTGACCGAGCCGTGGTGGGCCCTGGCCAGCTCGGGCGCGGCACCCGACGACTGCGAGCTGCCGCCCATCACCTGGGCGGGCGCCCGGGTCGCGGCGGACCCGTCGGACGAGCCGTTGCGCTCGGCGAACGCCTCGTTGAGGCGAGCCGTGAGTCGCTCCGCGACGCCGCGGGAGTTGACGAACACGATGGTGGACCGCCGTCGCAGCACGGCGTCGAGGACCGCCTCCTCGACGTGCGGCCAGATGCTCGGCGGCGAGGGTGGTGGCTCGTGCTCGTCGCCGGGCGTGACGGTGCGGGTGGACGCGAGCTGGGTGAGGTCCTCGACCGGCACGGCGACCTGCAGGCTCAGCAACGACGGCGACTGCGGGGCCACGATGCGCACGGGACGGGATCCGCCGAGGAACCGGGCGACCTCCTCGTGGGGACGCACCGTGGCGCTCAGGCCGATGCGGCGGGCCGGCCGTTCGAGCAGTGCGTCGAGCCGCTCGAGCGACAGGGCCAGGTGCGAGCCGCGCTTGGTGCCGGCCACGGCGTGCACCTCGTCGACGATGACGGTGTCGACCGTGGCCAGCGTCTCGCGCGCCGCCGACGTGAGCATGAGGAACAGCGACTCGGGGGTGGTGATGAGGATGTCGGGTGGCCGCCGCAGCAGGGCACGACGCTCCTGCGTGGACGTGTCGCCCGAGCGGACGCCGACCGTGACCTCGGTGAACGGGTCGCCGCGGCGTGCGGCCACCTGGGTGATGCCGACCAGGGGGGAGCGCAGGTTGCGCTCGACGTCGACCGCCAGCGCCTTCAGCGGCGACACGTAGAGCACCCGCGTGCCGGGCTCGCGGTCGCCGGAGTGCAGCAGCGCGTCGATCGAGGACAGGAAGGCTGCGAGCGTCTTGCCGGACCCGGTGGGGGCGACCACGAGCACGTGGTCGTCGCCGGCGATGCCGTCCCACGCACCGAGCTGCGCGGGCGTGGGAGCGTCGAAGGCAGCGTCGAACCACTCGCGCGTCGCGGGGGCGAAGCGGTCGAGATCCGGCATCTGACCATCGTGTCACCCGGCGCCGACAGGCGCTCGCCGCGTCCTTCGGTCCGCTGGCTAGGGTGTCGGTGCCGATCGTTGGGGTCGATCGTCGGTCCTGGGCGTCGGCGGGACGGAGGCCTGGTGTCCGGCGACACGCGACGCGACGCCCTGCGTCGGGCCGGCGTCGCCGTGACGACCCTGGCCCTGGTGGCCTCGATCGTCGTGGGCGCGCTGAGCGGCTCTCGCGCGATCGGCGACCGGCTCACGCCGCAGGCCCGCGCCTCGCTCGATGCGGCGGGACTCGTCGACGTCCGCGTCGACCTCACGGGTCGCGAGGCCGAGGTCAGCGGATCGACACCGCGCGACCTGGCGCGCGCGGTGCAGGTCGTCGACACCGTGGAGGGCGTGCGCTGGACGCGCGTCGCCCGGGCCGACCGCGACCTCCCGACCGGCGCGTACGTGCGGCTGGCCCAGGGACGGGCGGGGCTGCACATCAGCGGCAGCATGCCGGGCGCCGGAGCGGCTGCCACGATCAAGGGCACCGCCGCCGAGACGTTCGCGACCCCGGTCCTCGGCGACCTGCAGGTCGACCCGGAGGTCGACTCGCCGGAGTGGGTCGCCCAGCTTCCCGCGGCGCTGGCCGACCTCGTGGCGATCCGGGGGCTGCGACTGCAGGTCGCCGGGTCGTCCGTCGCCGTCGGCGGATCGGTCGCCAGCGCGGCCGGTCGACGCAAGGTGCTGGACCGGCTGACCGAGTCGCTGCCCGGTCTCACGGTGCGCGACGACCTGCGGGTCGCCCCCGGCAGGCTGCCGAGCGACGCGGCCGGGCTGCTCGACGCCGTCACGGTGCGCTTCGACCGAGGCTCCGCCGACCTGCGCCCCGAGGACGTCGTGGTCCTCGACCGGGTCGCCGACCTGCTGCGCTCGCACCCCGACGTCACCATCGAGGTCGGTGGCCTGGCGGCCCCGGGTGCCGACGGCCTGGAGGCGTCGCGGCGCCGACTCGTGGTGGTCCGCACCCACCTGGTCGAGGCGGGTGTCGAGGCCCGGCGCGTCTCGGTCAAGAGCTACGCGTCGGCGCCCGCCGACGTCGCCGACGACGCGGAGACGTACCGTCGTGTCGACCTCGTGGTCAAGGAGAGCTGACATGTCCGGGTACACCATCGGGGAGATCACCGGCTGGCTGGTCCTCACCGGGCTCCTGGGGTTCGTGCTCGGATGGCTCGCCCACGGCCTCGCCGTCCACGCCGGGCCCGCTCACGATCCGGCCGACGACGCAGGCGCCGGCGACGAGGTGGCCCAGGAGCCTCCGGTCGTCCCCGAGTCGACCCCCGAGCCGGCGCCCGAGCCGCCCACCGCCGACACCGAGGTGGCCGCTCCCGAGGTCCCTGATCCGCCCGCCGGCTTCACCCCCGGACCCGTCGAGGGCTCCGCGCTGCCGCTCGAGGGCGGGGCGTCGCCCGGGCCGGAGTGGACGGTCAAGGCCAACCTGCGGTCGAAGGTCTTCCACGACGCCGCCAGTCCGTTCTACCTGCGCACGACGGCGCAGGTGTGGTTCCGCGACGCCGAGGACGCGATCGCCGCGGGGTTCCGCGCGCCCCGGCGCTGAAGCCGTGACGGATGCGGCATGCTGACTGCCATGCGCTTCCGCTCGATCGCCGTGGCCGCAGCGACCGTCGTCGTCCTCGCAGGCTGCTCCGGAGGCGACTCCACCACCACGCCCGACCCCGACCCGTCGCAGCGTGACGCGGCCGACCTGGTGCAGCTGTCCCCGCTGACGGGCCTCGAGATGACCTCGACGCCGCAGAACCCGGTGTTCGTGGTCAAGATCGAGAACACCTACGGCGGCGAGCCGCAGATCGCTCTCGACCAGGCCGACCTGGTGGTCGAGGAGCTCGTCGAGGGGGGACTGACCCGCCTCGCGGCGATGTACTACTCCACGATCCCGTCCAAGGTCGGTCACGTCCGGTCGCTCCGGGCCACCGACATCGGCGTCGCCTCGCCGGTCAACGGAGCGATCGTGGCCTCCGGCGGTGCCGGCAACGCGGTGCGGCGCGTCGAGCGGGCCGGCATCACCGTGTTCTCCGAGGACGCCGGGTCGCCGGGCTTCAGCAGCGACCCCGCGCTCGTGCGGCCCTACAACCGGCTGATCGACCTCACGACCCTCGCCGCCAAGGCCCGGGTCACGGCCCCGCCGTCACCGTTCCTGCCCTTCACCGCCGAGGGCGAGACGGCCGACCCGGGCACGTCGAAGACCAGGTCCGGCATCAGGACCGCGACGGTGCGGTTCTCCCGCTCGACCTCGACCAGCTGGAAGCTCGGGGCGAAGGACCAGTGGTCCCGCACGAACGGCCACGCCGACAAGGAGTTCCGCGCCGACAACCTGGTCATCATGTACTGCCGCATCGGCGACGCCGGTTACACCGACCCCGCCGGCAACCCCGTGCCCGTCACCGAGCTCGAGGGCTCCGGCCGCGCGATCGTGCTGCACGGCAGCGACGCGGTCGAGCTCACCTGGAAGAAGCCGGCTCTCGACTCGCCGATCACCTTCGAGACCGCCGACGGCACGCCGTACACGCTCGACCCGGGCCACACGTTCCTCGAGCTCGTCCCGAAGGACGACGGCAAGGTCACGCTGAACTGATGCCGGGCGACCGGACGACGATCCTGCTCGCCGGGGTGCGGTCCGCCGGACGAGGCGGGACGTAGCGTCGCTCAGGTGTCCTGGTCGACACGCAGGGACCGCATGCCGAGCAGGATCGTGCCGATCGTGGCCAGCACCTCGTCGCTCGCCTCGTCGGGGTCGTCGGCATCGGCGACGTACTCGGCCGACGACCGCATGGCGCCGTAGAAGATCACGCTGAACGAGTCGGTGAGGGGCGCCAGGTCGTCGCCCACGGCCTCGAGCAGCCGACCGACGGTCTCGCGCACGATGCCGAACGACGCCTCGCGCTCGGCCTCCTGCCAGCGCTCGTGGCCGAGTGCCACGGGCCCCTCCTGCATGCAGATGCGGCGGAACTCCGGACGACGGCACACCTCCAGGAAGGTGCTCAGACCGACCTCGGCGCGCTCCCACGGGTCCTTGATCTTGGCCAGGATGCTGCTGATCTCGTCCGTGGCGTCCTTCTGGACCTGGAGGAAGACGCTCTCGAACAGCGCGAGCTTGCTGGGGAAGTGGTGGTACAGCGCGCCCTTGGTGACGCGGGCGGCCGCCACGACCTCGTCGAGCGACGTGCCGGCGTACCCGCGCTCGGTGAAGAGCTCGGTGGCCGACTCGATCAGGGCTCGCTTGGTGCTGGAGGAGTAGTCCTGCCTCCGCGTGGTCTTGCGTGCGGTGCGGAGCACCTGCTTGGCGACCGTGCTGTGCGAGGGCATGGGAGAAGTCTAACGACCGTGGGGACTATCACATACCAAGGGTTTGTCCTGACGAGTCCCCGTTCGCCATACTGACAGTACGTACCGACGGTATGGACCGTCGGGCGAAGACGGGACAGAAAGGAAGCACCACCATGACCTGGGATGCCTACAACCGTCGCAAGTCCGCGCTGCGGGAGGTCGTCGCGATCGCCGACCGCCGCCGCGACGTCACTCTCACCGACCTGCTCGACCGCGTCGACCCCGCCCGCGAGGCCTTCGACGACGAGTCGGCCCTTCTCCTCGAGCTGCAGCTGGCCTGGTACCAGCGCCTCAGCGGAACCCTCGACCGCATCGCCGGTGCGCCCGACGCACCCGGCGGCACCGCCATCGGCGCGTGGGTCGAGGCGGCCGCGCAGATGCCGGGCGCCCGTGCACTGCTCGACGCGAACCTCGAGAACCCTGTCCTCGCGAAGGGCCTGGCGAACGAGCGCATCATGATGGCGGCCTCGTCCGGCATCTGGATGAACCACCCCGATGCGGCCGCCCTGGGCGAGCGCATCATCGACCAGGCGCGGGAGCGGGCCGTGTACCCGATCCTCGCCCCCGAGACCGAGACGTCCGACGACCACCGTTCCACGGGGCTCGTCGCGCGACTCAAGTCCGTCCTGGCCGCCTGACTCCCGGGCACAGAGACGGCTCCCTCCCGATCCCGTCCGGCACCTCCCTCCCTCCGGTGCCGGGCGGGATCGGCTCGTTCAGGGCCTGACGACCGTCAGAGACCTGAGGACCGCCGGCGACGTCAGCGTCGGCGACGCTTGCGCTCGGGCTGCTCGCCGACCGCCCGGATCTCCTCCTCCAGCTCGGCGTCGATCGCCGTCTGGAGCTGGCGGCGGAAGACCGCCAGGACGATCTGGCTCGCGATCGGCAGCAGCTGCTCGACCGTCGACAGGATCTCGGGCCAGCGCTCGACCGGCATGCCCTCGGCGACGAACGGGTCGACGATCTCCTTCGCGACCGACTTGACGAGCGTCTCGGCGATCTCGTGCAGCCGGTCGTCGAGCAGCGGGAACAGGCTGATGACCGTCTCGGGGGTGATGCCCATCGCGACGGCTGCGGCACCCGTGCGCACGATGGTCGGCTCGACCAGCCGCACGTGCTTCTGGTCGCCCTCGATCCAGCTCACGAGGCCGTACGCCTCGAGCGCGTCGATGAGCCGGTTGTCCATGCCCACGTTGGCCAGCGCGGCGAGGTCCTCGCGCGACATGATCTCGTCGGCGTCGTCGTCCGCCGGCAGGTCGAGCATCGTGATGAGGTCGAGCGTGGGGCCCGACGCCGACGCCGGTGCACCGCGCAGCGCCTTCTCGACGGCCGAGAGCGTGTAGCCGCGGTCGAGCAGCTGCCGGATCAGCTGGAGGCGCTGGAGGTGCTGGTGCGAGTAGTAGCCCGTGCGACCCTCGAGCCGAGGCGCCTCGATCAACCCGCGTCCGGCGTACGCACGGACGTTCCGCACGGTCATGCCCGCGCGCGACGCGAGCTCGTCGACCGTGAACTCCTCGGCGGCTTCGGGCATGGCCCACATGATAGTTGCCGACTCGGGACCACAAGCGCGGCGTTCGAGGCGCGGTGGGGGCATCATGTGGTCATGGACGTGCTCCGCGGTCGTCTGCTCGTCGCCACCCCGGCGATCGAGTCCGGTCCGTTCCGGCGCAGCGTCGTGTACCTGCTGGACCACGACGGCGACGGGGCCCTGGGAGTCATCGTCAACCGGCCGACGGATGCCGACGTCGACGCCGTGCTGCCGGAGTGGGCCGGTCTCGTGGCCGCGCCCGACTGCCTGTTCGAGGGCGGTCCCGTTCAGACCGACAGCGCGTTGGGGGTCGCACTGGTGCGCGACGACGTGCCGGCCGCTGACGGTGCACCGGGCGCCGTGACGTGGCGCCCGCTGTCGGGCCGCGTCGGTCTGGTGGACCTCGACGGGCCCGTGCCGGCGGTCGGCGAGCTCGCCGGCCTCCGCGTCTTCGCGGGGTACGCCGGGTGGGCGCCCGGCCAGCTCGAGGACGAGATCGCCGAAGGCTCGTGGCTGGTCGTCGACGCCGTCGACGCCGACGTGGTGTCGCCCCAGCCCGAGACGCTGTGGCACGAGGTGATGCGCCGTCAGAGCGGCGATCTGCGCTACTGGGCCACGTTCCCGTCCGACCCCGCCACGAACTGACCCGACCCGTCGCGGGCCGCGGGTACGATGGCCGCGTGGGATTCTTCGGGAGAGGCACGCAGACCGTCACCGACGAGCGCACCGACCTGCGCACCGAGGAGGGCGACCACGAACGGTTCTCCCACTACGTCCCGAAGGACGAGCTGACCGAGGCCATCGTCATGGGGCATCCGGTCGTCGCCCTGTGCGGCAAGGTGTGGACCCCCAGCCGCGACCCGCAGCGCTTCCCCGTGTGCCCGGAGTGCAAGGAGATCTGGGAGAGCATGGACCCCGGCGACGACGCGGGAGACGGATCGGGTGAGTAGCGGCCAGGCCCTCCGGACCTGGCAGCGCGAGGCATTCGACCTCTACCAGCGCACGCGACCACGCGACTTCCTCACGGTCGCCACGCCAGGTGCGGGCAAGACGACGTTCGCCCTGACGATCGCGGCCGACCTGATGGCTCGGGGCGAGATCGACCGCGTGGTGGTGGTCGCGCCGACCGATCACCTCAAGACCCAGTGGGCCGTCGCCGCTGCGCGCGTGGGGCTGCCGATCGACCCGCAGCTGTCCGTGCACGGAGTGCTCGCCCCGGACTTCGTCGGGTTCGCGGTCACCTACGCGGGTCTCGCGGTCGCACCCCACGCGTTCCACGTGCGCATCGCAGGTCGACGCACCCTGGTGATCCTCGACGAGGTCCACCACGCGGGTGACGCGCTCGCCTGGGGCGACGCCGTCGACGAGGCGTGCGACCCGGCCGTCCGTCGTCTGCTGCTGACCGGCACCCCGTTCCGCTCCGACGACAACCCCATCCCGTTCGTGCGCTACGAGGTCGGCGACGACGGCTCGCTCACCAGTGCCGCCGACTACACGTACGGCTACGGCTCGGCCCTTCGCGACGGCGTCGTGCGCCCGGTCCTGTTCATGGCGTACTCGGGCGAGATGCACTGGCGCACGCGGGCCGGCGACGAGGTCGCGGCCCGGCTGGGCGAGGCCCTCGACCGCGAGGCCACCGCCCAGGCGCTCCGCACGGCGCTCGACCCGCACGGTGCCTGGATGCACGAGGTCCTCACGGCGGCCCACCGCCGACTCCTCGAGGTCCGTCGCGACGTGCCCGACGCGGGCGGTCTGGTCATCGCCGGTGACCAGGACACGGCGCGCGACTACGCGGCGCTCCTGCGCGACCTCACGGGAGAGGACGCCACGCTCGTGCTGTCCGACGAGGCCGGGAGCAGCGCACGCATCGCGGAGTTCGCCCGGGGCACGAGCGCGTGGATGGTGGCCGTGCGCATGGTGAGCGAGGGCGTCGACGTGCCGCGCCTGTCGGTCGGCGTCTACGCCACGCCGACCTCGACCCCGTTGTACTTCGCCCAGGCCATCGGCCGCTTCGTGCGTGCGCGTCGCAAGGGCGAGACCGCCACGATCTTCCTGCCGAGCATCCCGCGGCTGCTCGGGCTCGCCTCCGAGCTCGAGATCGAGCGCGACCACGTGATCGGCCGGCCGGTCAAGGACGAGGCCGACCTGTTCGCGGCCGAGGCCGAGATGCTGGCCAGGGCGAACGCCGAGGAGAAGGCCTCCGACGAGCTGCTCGGCAGCTTCGCCGCCCTGAACAGCGACGCCGCGTTCGACCGGGTGGTCTACGACGGCACCGAGTTCCACGGCGACTACGACCGCCTCACCGACGACGAGGGCGAGCTGGACTTCCTGGGCATCCCCGGCCTGCTGGAGCCCGACCAGGTCGCCGACCTGCTGCGGCGCTCGCGGTCCTCGCGGCACGACCAGGTGCGGGCCCAAGAGATCGCCGAGGACGCCGTCTTCGCGCGCCGCGACGACCTGCGTCGCGAGCTGCACGGTCTGGTGGGGGCGTGGCACCACCGCACGGGAGAGCCGCACGGCGTCATCCACAACCGCCTCCGGCAGGCCTGCGGCGGTCCCGCCGCGCCGCAGGCCTCGGCCGAGCAGCTCCAGAAGCGGATCGACCTGGTCCGCCAGTGGGCCACCCGCGCGTCGGGCTGACGTCCCGCGCGCCGTGCCGTTCGTCGATCGCCGGCGGGACGACGCGTCGACCCCGTAGGTTGGGTCGTCGACACGCGTCGGTGCCGCGCCGACTCGGAGGAAGGTGTGCCGGTGAACGCCGACGACTGGTCCGCGATGGCTCGACGCACCCGACTGTTCGCCAGGTTCCTGAAGCTGGTCGACAAGGGCATCGAGGAGGTCGGCGATCTCTCCGCCCACCGGGCCGAGCGGCCGCGCCTGCAGTCCTCGGCCATCGGACGTCGGATCTTCGGCGCCGTGGCCGACGGCGTGGTGACCGACGAGCTCGAGATCGACGGCCGTCGTGCAGTGGTGCACCGGCCGGCGGAGTCCGTCGGGCCCCTCCCGGTCGTCGTGAGCTACCACGGTGGCGGATGGGTGCAGGGCAACCCCGAGCAGTCGCAGTGGCTGACGAGCCAGGTCGCCGCTCGGGTCGGCGCCATCGTGGTCTCACCGGTCTACCGCCTGGCCCCGGAGCATCCGTTCCCCGCTGCGACCGACGACGCTTGGTCCGCTCTCACCTGGGTCGCCGAGCACGCGGTCGAGCTCGGAGGCGACCCGGACCGTCTGGCCGTCATGGGCGACAGCGCCGGCGGCAACCTCGCGGCCGTCACGGCGCTGCGGGCCCGCGACGAGGGCGGCCCTGCCCTGCGTGCCCAGGTGCTCGTCTATCCCGCGGTCGAGATGTACGACACGTATCCGTCGGAGGTGCGCCTCGCCGACGCGCCCGTCCTGACGTCGGCCAACATGAGGGCGTTCGTCCGGCTCTACCTCGGGGACCAGTACGGCACCGAGAGCCCGACCGCCTCGCCGCTGCGCGCCGCGTCGTTGGCCGGCCTCCCGCCCGCCTTCGTGCTCACGGCGCAGCTCGACCCGCTCCTCGACAACGGCGCCCGGTACCGCGACGCGCTCGAGGCGGCCGGCACGTCGGTCCGCTACGTCGAGTACCCCGGCGCGATCCACGGCTTCATGAGCCTGCCGGGCGTCGTGCCGGTCGCCGCCACTGCGCTCGACGACGTGGTCGAGACCCTCCGCGAGCTGCTCTGAACCGCTGGTCGCGGGCTGTCGGGAGATCCGGCGTTGGCTGCCCGGGTGCCGGGTGAGTCGCGCGTCGAGGGGATTGTGACAGTACTGCTGTCACGATACTGTCGCGTCATGAGGCGAGACCACTGGCAGCGCGAGATCGCGAAGCTCGATCCCGACACCGACTACGAGCAGATCTCCCGGATCGTCGCGCAGCACGAGTTCCCGTGGGACTCGCAGCAGGCGCTGAGCTTCGCGCTGTTCCGCACGTACGCCGTGCCCTCGATCGGCCGGCTGCTGTACGACACCGGGCAGTTCACCGAGGACGTCCAGCGGCGCCACGACGACACGGCCCTGCTGCTGGAGGACATCGCCGACAAGGGCATGGAGTCCCGCGAGGGGCGCGCCGGCATCCGGCGGATGAACCAGATGCACGGCAGCTACGACATCAGCAACGACGACATGCTCTACGTGCTGTCGACGTTCGTCGTCAGCCCCATCCGGTGGATCGAGGCCTACGGGTGGCGCCAGGGCACCGAGGCCGAGCGGCTTGCGGCCGTCCGGTACTACCAGCGCCTGGGTCGGCTGATGGGGATCAAGGGCATCCCCGACACCTACCAGGCGTTCGCCGAGCTGATGGACTCCTACGAGCGCCGGACCTACGTGTTCGATCGCAAGGCGCGAGCCGTCGCCGACTCGACGCTCGACCTGTTCGTGACGTTCTACCCTCGACCGCTGCGGCGCCAGATGCGCAGGTTCGCCATCGCGCTGCTCGACGACCACCTGCGCGAGACCTTCGGCTACGACCGACCGTCGCCGCTCATGTCACGTCTCGCGCACGGCTCGCTCCGGCTCCGCGGCCGGCTGATCCGGCACTTCCCGGCGCGCCGCAGGCCGTCGCTGCTGAAGAACACGCACCGCATCCGCAGCTACCCGAACGGCTACCTCATCGAGCACCTGGGCACGTTCCCCGAGACGATGCCGGACCTCCCGGAGCATCCGTCGGTCGCGACCGCGGCGGGGTGACCGCGAGCGGCGCCGACCCGGGAACGTGACCTGGACCACATCCGGTCGTTGGGCAGGGCAGCCATCGGGGGAGTCAGCAGGAGGATCCGTGCCCACACGTCCTGAGCGACGCCTGCTGTGGCCGATCGCGCTCGTCGTCGCCTCGTTCGTCGTCACGGCCGCGGCGTTCCCCGCGTACGCCTCGTGGACCGAGCGGTTCCACGGCGAGAAGCCGTCGGTCGCGGCGCCGGTCGTCGTCGACGAGTCCGAGCCCCACACCCACGGCACCGACGCCACGTCGAAGAACGCGCTGTCGCAGTCCAGCGCTGCCGGGACCGCCGAGGCGCAGGAGACGACCACGATCAACCAGCGACTGTCGGGCAACGGCTCGGTGGTCGCGCAGCGGCAGGAGGCCGACCCGCGCCTCGTCCCCGCGGCGTCGCCCGCCCCACGGGCGACGGTTCCTGCCGACCGGTACGCGATGGCGGGTGGCTGCTACGCGCTGCGCGCCCCGAGCGGCCGGTGGCTCGCGACGGCCCTGGGCGGCCGGTACGCCGCCACGACCACCGACGCCGCGAGAGCCGCGCCGCTGTGGTTCCAGGCCACCGACCTCGGGGTGTACCTGCTCTACGGCACGAGGAGGACCGTCATCGACAGCGGGCTGCTCGGCGTCGCCGACGCCGGCAGGCCGCGCCCCTCGTCGGAGTGGACCGTCGAGCAGCGCGACGGGGGCTTCACCTTCGTGCAGGGCGGCAAGGGTCTCGTGGTCGGCGCCGGAGGGTCGCTGACCCGCGCCACGACGCCCGACGTCTTCACGCTGCGGACGACGTCCGGCTGCGCCGAGTACCCCGAGATCGACGTGAACGTCCAGGGCGCACCGTTCACCGGTGCCTCGCCGTTCCAGGAGGTCCGCGGCTACATCGACGGACACACCCACGGCATGGCGTTCGAGTTCCTGGGCGGGTCGGTGCACTGCGGCCGGCCGTGGCACAAGTACGGGGTGGCCTACGCGCTGCGGGACTGCCCCGACCACTCGCTCACCGCAGGTGCCGGGGCGCTGCTCGAGAACGCGCTGAAGGGTGGGCTGCCGGTCGGGCTGCACGACACCGTCGGCTGGCCGACGTTCACGGACTGGCCCGCGCCGGACTCGCTGACCCACGAGGGCACCTACTACAAGTGGATCGAGCGGTCGTGGCGCGGCGGGCAGCGCATCCTGGTGAACCTGTTCGTCGAGAACAACCAGCTGTGCCAGGTGTACCCGCTCAAGCGGAACTCGTGCGACGACATGGAGTCCATCCGGCTGCAGGCCAAGGACATCCGCGATCTCGAGCGCTACATCGACGCGCAGAACGGCGGGCCCGGCAAGGGCTGGTTCCGGATCGTCACGTCTCCGTGGGAGGCACGCAGGGTCATCAACTCGGGCCAGCTGGCGGTGGTCCTGGGCATCGAGACCAGCGTGCCGTTCGGGTGCTCGACGAACCTCGACCGGCCCGAGTGCTCGGCGCAGCAGATCGACCAGCAGCTCGACGAGGTCCACGACCTCGGTGTGCGCCAGATGGAGCTCGTCAACAAGTTCGACAACGCGCTGGCCGGCGTCGCCGGTGACACCGGCACGGTCGCACCGCTGATCAACGCCGCCAACTTCCTCGAGACGGGGTCGTTCTGGGACATGCGGACCTGCAAGGACCCGCAGACCGAGGACCACGACAACGCGCAGATCACCCTGCCGACCGTGGTGCCGGAGCAGGATGCGCTGTTCGGTGCGATCGCGTCGCTGTACCTGCCGCTCAAGCTCCCGCTGTACGCGTCGGGGCCGCACTGCAACGACCGTGGCCTGACCACGTTGGGCGACCACACCATCACGCAGCTGGCCGAGCGCGGCATGATCTTCGACCCCGACCACATGAGCGTGAAGGCCCGGCAGCAGGCCCTCGACGTGACCGAGCGCCTCGGCCACTCCGGCGTCGTGTCCAGCCACTCCTGGTCGACCCCCGACGCGTACGAGCGGATCTACCGCGCGGGCGGCACCATCACGGCCTACGCGGGCGACAGCGAGGGCTTCGTCGAGAAGTGGCGCAAGCACCTGACCTGGGCCGACCCCAGGTACTACTTCGGCTTCGGCTACGGGGCCGACATCAACGGGCTCGGTGCGCAGGGGAGCCCCCGCGGTGCCGACGCCGAGAACCCGGTCACGTACCCGTTCAGAGGACTGGGCGGGGTCACCATCGACCGGCAGGTCAGCGGCGAGCGCACGTACGACGTCAACGTCGACGGCGTCGCGCACTACGGCCTCTATCCCGACTGGATCGAGGACCTGCGTCGTCAGGGCGGCGACGCGATCGTCGACGACCTGTCGCGCGGGGCCGAGGCCTACCTGCAGACCTGGGAGCGGGCCGAGGGCGTCTCGAACGACGGCTGTCGCGACGCACGCGCGATCAAGCGCGACAGCACCATCGCGAAGGCGGCCCGCAAGGGCGCCACGGTCGAGCAGGTCCTGCGCGGGGCCGGCCAGCCGCACACCCGCCTCGGCCAGGTGTTCAGCTACTGCGCGAAGACCGCGAAGGGCAAGAGGACCACGGTGAAGGTGTCGTTCTCGGCCGCCGGCAAGGTCGTCAGGACCATGACCTGACCAGCGCCGACGTGGGACGGGGAAGCCAGGAGGGCGCCGCGGTGTTGTGACCTTCGTGAGGCTCTCCGTGCTCGACCTGGTTCCCGTCCGCACCGACCAGACCTCCGGCGACGCGCTCGCCGCGACGGTCCAGCTGGCGCAGGCGGCCGACGCCGCCGGCCTGACCCGCTACTGGGTCGCCGAGCACCACAACATGCCGGCGGTCGCCGCGACGTCGCCGCCGGTGCTGCTGGCGATGCTGGGCGCTCACACCGAGCGGATCCGTCTCGGCTCCGGCGGGGTGATGCTGCCCAACCACGCGCCGCTCGCGGTCGCCGAGCAGTTCGCGCTGCTCGAGGCCGCGTATCCCGGCCGGGTCGACCTGGGCATCGGTCGGGCCCCCGGCTCCGATCCGGTGACGTCGTACATGCTGCGCTCGGGCCGTGGCGAGGAGGACGTCGAGAAGTTCCCGCAGTACCTCGACGACGTCGCCGCCCT
>JALRKU010000332.1 GCA_023254755.1 Aeromicrobium sp.
GACGGCGCGAGCAGCTCGGTGTCGGGCCCGCCGTTCTCGAACAGCAGCTGCCGGCACCGGCCGCACGGCATGACCGGCTGGCCGGTGCCCTCGACGCACACGACGGCTCGCAGTCGGCCGCCACCCGTGGCGTGCAGGGCCGAGACCATGCCGCACTCGGCGCACAGGCCGACGCCGTAGGCCGCGTTCTCGACGTTGCAGCCGAGGACGACCCGGCCGTCGTCGACCAGTCCGGCGGCCCCCACCTTGTACTTCGAGTACGGGGCGTAGGCGCGGTGCATGACCTCCGTCGCGTAGCGCTGGAGCGCGTCCCAGTCCACGGGCGCGTCGGACGGCGTGATGCCGAAGGTCATCCCGCACTCCCCTTCCTGTAGGGCTTGCCGTCGGCGGCCGGCATGCGGAGTCGTTGCGAGGCGAGCGAGACGACCAGCAGGGTCGTGACGTAGGGCGTGAGACCGGTGAGGTCCTCGGGGATGGCGTCGGTGAAGACGTAGCAGGCACCGACGACGACGCCGACGGCGGCGACGATGAACGCCGACCGCTGCGCTCCCTTGCGGACCTGCCACACCGCCAGGGCCACGAGGCCGATCGCGACCAGCAGGAGCAGGCCGTGGATCGTCTCGCCGCCTCCCCGCAGGCGCAGGGTGTCGGCGTAGCCGAACAGTCCCGAGCCGACCAGCAACCCGCCGGGCCGCCAGTTGCCGAAGATCATCGCAGCGAGACCGATGTATCCGCGGCCGCCCGTCTGGCCGTCACGGTACGTGCTGGAGGCGACCTGGGCGAGGAAGCCGCCGGCCAGGCCGGCGAAGGCACCCGAGATCAGCACCGCGACGAACTTGTAGCGGATGACGTTGACCCCGAGCGACTCCGCGGCCGCGGGGCTCTCACCGCACGAGCGCAGTCGCAGACCGAACCGCGTGCGCCACAGCACGAACCAGGTGAGCACGAACAGCGCGAGACAGATGATGGTGAGCACCGACAGGTTGCTCACCAGCGCGCGCAGCACGGCGGCGACGTCGGAGACGACGAACCAGTGCTTGGCCTCGAGGTCGCCGAGCGGGTCCGCGATGCCGGAGAGGCTGATGGTCGGCAGCTTCTCGATGGACGGGGACTGGGTCTGACCACCGCCGGGGACACCGGTGAAGGCGAGCGCGGCGAGGTACTGCGTCGCACCCAGGGCGATGATGTTGATCGCCACGCCCGAGACGATGTGGTCGACGCCGAAGGTGACCGTGGCCACCGCGTGCAGCAGGCCGCCCAGGGCACCGAGCAGGATCGCGCCGAGCACGCCCTGCCACGGGCCGTAGAAGTAGCCGAAGTAGCCGGCACCGAACGTGCCGAGGATCATCATGCCCTCGAGGCCGATGTTGACGACGCCCGCACGCTCGGCCCAGAGACCGCCCAGACCGGCCAGGCCGATGGGCACGGCGGCGACCAGCGTGGCGCGCAGGGTGCCCGACGACGCGAGGTCGTCGGCGCCGGTGACGACGCGCAGCACCGCCAGGAGCAGGAGCAGCCCGGCCAGGCCGAGCAGCACCTTGGCGAACGAGACGCGGGAGCGGCCCGCGG
>JALRKU010000039.1 GCA_023254755.1 Aeromicrobium sp.
GTCGTCATCACCGCCATCATATCGGCGGCCATTGCCCGCTTTGAATAGACCGCATGGTCGACGCGGGGCTGCTGGGCAAGAAGAGCGGTCACGGGTTCTACCCCTACGACTGACTCCTGCGAGGATGCGACGGTGACCTCGTTGCTCGACGCCTCCTGGCCGCGCACGACCGAGCGGCTGACGCTGCGACCCATCACCGCCGCCGACGCCGACGACGTGTGGCGGATCCGCTGCGAGCCCGCGGTCGACGAGTGGACCGGTGGCGTCCTCGACCGGATCGACTTCGACCTGCGGTTCGTCGAGACCGACCCGCCGGAGACCGTCGTCGTGATCCACGAGGGCCGGCTGATCGGCGACCTGTGGCTGTGCGTCACGAACGCGTGGGCGCAGCACCCGGTCCGCGACGAGGCCCAGGGCGTCGAGGCAGTCCTGGGCTGGTGCTTCGATCCCGCGGTGCACGGGCGCGGCTTCGCCACCGAGGCGGTGACCGAGGGGCTGCACGTGCTGTTCGACGAGCTCGGCGTCCGTCGGGTCAAGGCCGAGGCGTTCGCCGACAACCTGCCGTCGCGTCGTGTGATGGAGCGCGTCGGCATGCGTCACGAGGGCACCGGCGTCGCCGACTCCCTCCATCGCGACCGCGGGTGGCTCGACGGCGTCACCTACGCACTCCTCGCCGACGAGTGGCGGGACAGGTCCCACCCGTCACCAGATTCACACGCCAGCGTGTGAAACCGGGGTTGACGACAACAAGCTTGTTGTCGTCCGCCGTGGTTTCACACGGCAGCGAGTGAAACTTGGGACCACAGTGACTCCCGCCGCCGTCAGGTGGTGCGCTTGCCGAGACCCTGCTCGGGGAGCAGGCGCAGGAAGAGGGCGTCGGCCTCGGCGCAGACGACGTCGCCGTGGCGCAGCTCGCCGCGGACGAACAGCTTGCGGCCCTCGGTGCGATCGATCCAGGCGACGACCTCCAGCTCGGTGTCGATCGGGGTGAGGGCGCGGTAGTCGGTGTTCAGGTAGGCCGTGCGCGTGATGGCCTTGGCGTGCGCGGCCGCCAGGAGCCCGAGCACCTCGTCGAACATCAAGGTGACGGCGCCGCCGTGCACCGCCATGCCACCGCCCATGAACCACCGGCCGAAGCGCACCGAGCTCTCGACCCGGCCGCCTCCTGCCGACGCGATGACGATCTCGGGAAGCATGCCGTGGCCGCGCACCGGCAGCTGCGGGACCCGACCGTTGACCTGGTCCATCTCCTCGCCGCCGAAGGCAGTGAGCCGCTGGCGCCACCCGGCCAGGTCGTCGGCCAGCCCGTCGACGGCGTCGCGGTCGAACGACATCGACGCGACGGCGTCGTGCACCCCCCGCAGCTCGGTCAGGAGACGACCCCACGCCTGCGCGTCGTCGTCGGACAGGCCGGCACTGAACATCGACTCCCAGCTCACCGCAGCAGCCTAGCCGCTCGTCGCACGGGACGGGTCACCCGTCGCGCCGCGGGTGCAACGTCCTTGCGACCCGGTGCAGGATGGGATGGGCGTGACCCGCGACACACCGTGGGCCCAGGCTCCGCGACCCAGGAGGCACCGTGTTCTACCCGCTGACCGTCATCGACTTCCTCGACCGAGCCGTCACGGTCTACCCCGATCGCGTGGCCGTGGTCGACGAGCCGAACCAGCCGGCGGACTCGTGGGGCGAGATCACCTACCGCGAGCTGCATCGCCGCGCCAAGCAGCAGGCCGCCACGCTCGACGAGCTCGGCGTCCCGGTGGGCGGCCGCGTCGCGATCGTGTCGCAGAACTCGGCCCGCATGCTCTGCTCGTTCTACGGCGTCTCCGGCTGGGGTCGGGTCCTGGTGCCGGTCAACTTCCGGCTCAGCGTGCCCGAGGTCCGCTACATCGTCGAGCACTCCGGCGCCGAGGTGCTGCTGGTCGACCCCGACCTGAAGCACCTGATCGACGAGGTCGACTGCGCCCACTCGTTCATCCTCGGCGACGACGACGCGCGCATCTGGGCCTCCGACGCCGAGCCGCGCGCCTGGGAGGCCGACGCGGTCGAGAAGGAGAACGCGACCGCCACCATCAACTACACGTCGGGCACGACGGCCCGGCCCAAGGGCGTGCAGCTGACCCACCGCAACAACTGGCTC
>JALRKU010000345.1 GCA_023254755.1 Aeromicrobium sp.
GGTTGTCGTCCTTCTTGGACTGCTCGTTGGGGTTCAGCGGCTCGCGGTAGCCCAGCGCCCACTGGCCTTCGCCGCGCTTGCGACGAGGACGGCGGGGGGTGTCGGTGCCGGGTGCAGCCATGAGGGTGAGAGTCCCTTTGCGTGATGGCACGCGTGACACGTCAGCAGGCCGCTGGTGTCGCCGCGCGCCCGATGATCGAGGAGGTCAGGTCGAGATCGCGCCGGATCAGCGACACATCATGCTGCGTGCGCGACCGAGGTCGACGTGGAGACGCTCCACGAGTCGAAGGTCCTGGGCAACGAGCATGCCCACAGTCTGGTCAGGCGTCTCGCGGTCAGACAACCGGACGTCCCGGATAGTGGGACACGCGTCCGAATGATGGACAACAGGCGGTCTGTAGGAGTGCTGCGACGGGGGAATCGGCGTCTCGACGTGGCCCGGGTCACGCGTTCTCTGCAGGCAGCAGCAAGCCGGCGATCCACGCGCCGACGCCCGCGGCGACGAACGCCACCGCTGCAGCCGTGCCGGCGACGTCCCACGGCAGCAGCTCGGCCGTCGCCAGCCCGAGCACGACCGCAGGCGAGAAGGTGCCCACGAGCGCCAGCGGCAGTGCGCCGGCCACGACGACCGGCACGGCCGCGAGAGCGTCGTGCCCGCCGCCGTCGACCGCCAGGGTCGCCCACGCCCCGACGAGTCCGACGACTGCGGCTCCGACCGCCGCGACCACCAGGCCGTCGGCGTCGCTGATCAAGGGATTCGCGAGACGTGACTCCAGGCCGAGTGCCGCGAATCCGGCCGCGACCGCTCCCACCAGGTGGGCGGCGACCAACGGGAGGAGGGTGCCCCAGGGGCGGCGGCCCACGGCGGCGAGCGTCATCCCGGCCGCGGGGTTGGCGACGTCGAGCGTCGACACGGTGTCGTCGCTGCCCAGCCGCGCGTACCAGCCGAGGAGGACCGCTGTCGCGGCGACGGCGGCCACGCCGACCGCGGCGTCGTCGGCGCGCAGTGCCAGTGCCGTCACCAGGGTCAGGGTCGCCGAGCTCAACGCGCCGGTGACGAGGGGCCGCATCATCCGCACCTGCCGTCGATCATGTCGCTACCGTAGGGCCATGGCGGCCGAACCGGTAGGCGACCGCGCGGCGTCCGGCGTCGCCTCCTCGGCGTCTCGTCCGTTGCTCGCCTGGCGGTGGTTCACGCGGATCGTGGCGCGCACCGTCGGCGCCTGCTTCCGCTACCGCGTCACGGGCCTCGCGGCGGAGGCGGCGTTCTTCGCGATCCTCTCGCTGCCGCCCCTCGTCTTCGGGCTCGCCGGCACGATCGGCTTCATCGCCGAACGGTTCGAGGTCGCCAAGGTCGACGTCCTCAAGGACCGCGTGCTCGACCTGGCCTCGCAGGCGTTGACGCCGTCGACGGTCGACCAGGTGATCGCCCCGACCCTCAACGACGTCCTCGACTCCGGACGCATCGACGTCATCTCGATCGGCTTCGTGCTCGCCCTGTGGTCGGGATCGCGGGCGCTCAACGTCTTCATCGACACCATCACGATCATCTACGGCCTCGGCGGGCACCGCGGGATCGTCAAGACGCGAGCGCTCTCGTTCACGATGTACGTCGTCGCGCTGCTGGTCGGCATCGTCCTCGTGCCGCTGGTCCTGGCCGGCCCCGACGTCGCCGCCGAGGTGTTGCCCGACCAGCTGAACTTCCTGCGCGGTCTGTACTGGCCCACGGTGCTGGTCCTGTCGGTCGGCTTCATCGCGACGCTGTACCACATCGCCGTGCCGGTCAGCACGCGCTGGCGGATGGCCCTTCCCGGCGCGATCTTCACGTTGCTGCTGTGGGTGTTCGGCAGCTACTTCGTGCGGTGGGCGCTCGGCTTCTCGACCGGCGGGACGTCGATCTACGGTCCGCTGGCGGCGCCGATCGCCGTCCTGCTGTGGCTGTACGTGATCTCGATCGCCGTGCTCATCGGTGCGGCGATCAACGCCGCGATCGACGGCGTCGCGGTCCACGAGGACGACGTCGACGAGGTCGCGTCGCCCACCCCCTAGGCTGGCCGCCGTGAAGCGTGCCGTGAACCTGCTCGTCGTCCTCGGGCTGCTCGCCGTCCTCGCCGCGGGTGCGGTGTGGTGGCTGCTGCGCGACAAGGACCCCGAGGGGGGCGACGCGGCCGGGCCGGGCCCCACGAAGTCGCCCGTGCTGACGATGGGCACCAAGGGCGTGGAGAAGTCGATCACCGATCGGCTGACGGCCCGCACCGGACGCGACGTCGTCGCCGAGTGTCCCGACCGCGTCGAGCAGACCGTCGGCACGAAGTTCCGCTGCGAGGTGTACTTCGCCGACGACGAGGACGTCACCACGATCGCGGTCGTGAAGATGACCGGGGGAGGCGGCCAGTTCTCCTGGACCACCGAGGCGGCCGAGACCGCCGACGAGAAGTGAGCACCGGATCACGCCCCCGCCGAGCCCAGGGGCGTCCGGCGAGGGCGTGACATCCACAGGAGGCGCCGTAGGAGGAGGGATGGCGCCGCCGGCGCTCGGACTGATCGCTGTGCGGCCGAGCCCCGAACACGAGGCTAACCTCATGTTCGGGCCGGTGTCGTCGTCCCGTCCGGAGACTGGTCAGTAACCGGGCTGAGCTTCCAGCGAACGCCCGCGCGTCGGTGGCGACGGGGGGCGTAGTGTGCACAGCACGACCGCGAACGTCCGGCCATCCACGGCTCGAGCGGCGACGGCGACACGAGGCGGTGCCCCTGTGGCCCGGTCTTCTTCTCAACCACTCAGAGCCGCGTTCCGTGACACGGGGCCTGGCGATCCCCACGTGCCCGACGGCGCGTGGTGGCCCCACTCCCGGAGCCTCGCCCTGAAGCTGCCCGAGCTGATCGACGGGTGGCCTGGCCGCGTGCACCGGATCCTCTACTCGTCACCGGACTGGGACGACCACCCGCGATCGGTGGAGGTCACCGGCCGCCGCATCAAGACCGGGGCGTTCCCACGTGACGACACGCACCTCATCACCTTGGTGCTCGCCGACGGCAGCCGGCGGACGATCACCGTGATCGATCCAGCCTCGGACCAGGCCGAGGCCGACCGGTCCCTGGCCACCTTCGCGCCGTA
>JALRKU010000146.1 GCA_023254755.1 Aeromicrobium sp.
CCTCAACGAGACCCTCGCACGGGTCTTCAAGAACATTGAAGGATCTGCGGTCGGCACCGACGCCGAAGACGACCTCAAAGGCCTGTTCGACGATCTCGATGTCAACAGCTCCAAGCTCGGTGGCACCGTCGCCAAGCGCAACGAGAAGCTCGTGAAGCTGCTCGACGCGATCGGTGACCTGCCGCTGGGGAACTTCGAAGACAACTCGATCGACCTCTTCGGCGACGCCTACGAGTACCTCATGCAGATGTATGCCTCCAGCGCCGGAAAGTCCGGTGGCGAGTACTACACGCCGCAGGAAGTCTCCGAACTCCTCGCCCGAATCACCGTGGTCGGCAAGACGAGCGTGAACAAGGTCTACGACCCCGCCGTCGGATCCGGATCGCTGCTGCTGAAGTTCGCGAAAGTCCTCGGCAAAGAGAACGTCCGTCAGGGCTTCTACGGCCAGGAGATCAACCTGACCACCTACAACCTCGCCCGAATCAACATGTTCCTGCACGACGTGAACTACGAGAAGTTCGACATCGCGCACGGCGACACCCTCACCGACCCGGCGCACTGGGACGACGAGCCGTTCGAGGCCATCGTGTCCAACCCGCCGTACTCGACCAAGTGGGACGGCGACGCCAACCCACTGCTGATCAACGACGAGCGGTTCGCGCCGGCGGGCGTGCTGGCACCCAAGTCGAAGGCCGACCTCGCCTTCACGATGCACATCCTCAAGTGGCTCGCGGTCGACGGCACCGCAGCCATCGTCGAGTTCCCGGGCGTCCTCTACCGCGGAGGCGCGGAGAAGAAGATCCGCCAGTACCTGGTCGACAACAACTTCGTCGACGCCGTCATCCAGCTGCCGCCCGACCTGTTCTTCGGTACCACCATCGCGACCTGCATCGTGGTGCTCAAGAAGTCCAAGACCGACGACGCCGTCCTGTTCGTCGACGCATCCAAGGAATTCACCCGGTCTGGGAACAAGAACGCGCTCACCGACGAGCACCAGGCCAAGATCCTCGAGGCCTTCACGTCTCGCGAGGACGTCCCGCACTTCGCGAAGGTCGTGCCCCAGGCGGATCTCGCTGCCAACGACTACCAGCTCTCGGTCACGTCATACGTCGAGGCCGAGGACACCCGCGAGGTCGTCGACATCGTCGCGCTCAATGCCGAGATCGAGCAGATCGTCGCGCGCCAGGCGGTCCTGCGGGAGCAGATCGACGCCATCGTGGCCGACCTGGAGGGCACCACGTGAGCCGCATCGACGACCTGATCGCGAAGCTGTGTCCTGAGGGAGTACGTCACGTCGGACTGGGTGAGGTCGGCGAGTTCATCCGTGGAGCGGGGATTCAGAAGAAGGATCTCGGCGACGTCGGCCGTCCTGCGATCCACTACGGACAGGTCTTCACCCACTACAGCGTCTTTGCGACGACGACCAAGTCGTTCGTCGACAACTCGCTCGGCGCTCGGCGCTGGGCCCAGCCCGGCGATCTAGTGATCGCGACGACGAGCGAGAACGACGAAGATGTCTGCAAGGCAGTGGCCTGGATCGGTGACGAACCGGCTGCAATCAGCAGCGACGCGATGATCTACCGGCACCCGTTCGATCCGAAGTTCATCGCCTACTGGTTCCAGTCGGCGAACTTTCATGACCAGAAGGCGAGGTTCGTGTCGGGGACGAAAGTGAAGCGGGTCAGTGCGCAGAATCTCGCCCGCATCGTTGCGCCGGCACCGCCGCTCGAGGTGCAGCGGGCGATCGTGGAAGTCTTGGACACGTTCACCGAGCTGGAGGCGGAGCTGGAGGCGGAACTGGAGGCGGAACTGGAGGCGCGGAGACACCAGATCGACCACTACCGGGACGTCCTCTTGCGCGGCGCTCTGGGTGAAAGCACGACAGTCGAGCTCGGCGAGGTCATGCGCCCGGTCTTCGGAACTCGGATCACGAAGGCGACAAACTCAGGTTCACGCTTCCCCGTATACGGCGGCGGCGGCGAATCGTTTCGCACCGACCGCTTCAACCGTGAAGATGAGTTCGTCGTATCGCGTTTTGCAATGTCTCAGCAGTGCGTTAGGCGAGTGGTCGGCGAGTTCTGGCTACTTGACTCCGGCTTCACGGTTGAGGTGACCTGCGATGGACTTCTGAAAGAGTTTCTCGGCGAGCAACTGATTCGCATGCAGCCGCAGATCTTCGCCTCGTCCAGTCAGTCGGCCCAGAAGAATATCCGCATCGATGAGTTCTTGAGATTGAGAATGGAAGTCCCCCCAGTCACAGAACAGATCCGTGTCCTCAACGTGCTTCGACGATTCGCCGAATCTACCGACGACCTCTCGATCGGCCTCGCCGCCGAGGTTCGGGCGCGGCGGAAGCAGTACGAGCACTACCGCGACAAACTGCTGACTTTCCGTGAGGCATCATGACGGAATGCGTCATTGACGCATCGCGTTATGCTGAGTCATGATCGGGTCGTTCGCCGACAAGGCGACCGAACGGATCTGGAACCAGCAGTACGTGAAGACGATCGATCGGACGTTGCAGCGGGTCGCGCTGCGCAAGCTCGAGATCCTGCACGCGGCGCACGACGTGGAGGATCTTCGGATTCCGCCCGGCAACCGACTCGAACAGCTGAAAGGCGATCGTCGCGGGCAGCACAGCATCCGCGTCAACGACCAGTGGCGGATCTGCTTCACGTGGACCGAGGGAGGTGCAGAAGATGTCGAGCTCGTCGACGACCACTGACTTCATCGAGCCGATCCACCCCGGCGAGGTGCTCCTGGAGGACTTCATCGAGGGATTCGGCGTCACCCAGCACAAGGTGGCCGTGTCCATCGGCGTCCCGCCGCGCCGCATCAACGAGATCGTCCACGGCAAGCGCGGCATCACCGCCGACACCGCGATCCGGCTGGCCAAGTACTTCGGCACGTCGCCCGAGTTCTGGATGAACCTGCAGTCGCACTACGAGCTGCGCATCGGCCAGCGAGCACTCCAGGACACAATCGACCAGATCGCCACCGTCTCGGCCTGAACCACCCTAGGGTCGAGTCGTGACAGGTTCTCCTTCTCCTGAGGGTCCGCCGCAGTACGCGCCCATCGCGCTGTCCGATGACGCCACCGTCGTCGCTGAGCTCGTCGCCGACACGTCCGACGACGCCGGCTACCAGAGCGAGGCGCAGCTCGAGACCGCCCTCGTCGCGCAGCTGCAGAAGCAGGCGTACGAGTACCTGCCGATCACGTCCGAGGCCGACCTGGTGGCGAACCTCCGCACGCAGCTCGAGACGCTCAACGACGTCACGCTCACCGACCCCGAGTGGAAGCGGTTCTTCACCGAGCACGTCGCCGGAGCCAACGATGGCATCGTCGAGAAGACCCGGCGCATCCAGACCGACCACGTCCAGGCGTTCGTGCGCGACGACGGCACCACGAAGAACCTCGCGCTGATCGACAAGACGCACATCCACCGCAACCGGCTCCAGGTCATCAACCAGTACGAGGTGCCCTCGGACGGTGCCGTGAAGCACGCCAACCGGTACGACGTGACGATCCTGGTCAACGGTCTGCCGCTGGTGCACGTCGAGCTCAAGCGGCGCGGCATCGCGATCAAGGAGGCGTTCAACCAGATCAACCGCTACCAGCGCGACAGCTTCTGGGCCGGGTCCGGACTGTTCGGCTACGTCCAGCTGTTCGTCATCAGCAACGGCACCAGCACGAAGTACTACAGCAACACCACGCGGGAGTCGCACCTCGCAGAAGCCACCAGCGGCAAGCGCCGACGCCGACAGACCTCCAACAGCTTCGAGTTCACCAGCTGGTGGACCGACGCCGCGAACCGACGCATCGGTGACCTCACCGACTTCACCAAGACCTTCTTCGCCAAGCACACGTTGCTCAACGTGCTGACCCGCTACTGCGTGTTCGACGTCGAGGACAGGCTGCTCGTGATGCGGCCGTACCAGATCGTGGCCGCCGAGCAGATCCTGCGCCGCATCAGCACGTCGAGCACGTACAAGAAGCAGCTCGGCACGACGCGCGCCGGCGGATACATCTGGCACACGACGGGTTCGGGCAAGACGCTCACTAGCTTCAAGACCGCCCAGCTCGCCAGCGCGATGCCCGACGTCGACAAGGTGATGTTCGTCGTCGACCGCAAGGACCTCGACTTCCAGACCATGAAGGAGTACGAGCGGTTCGAGAAGGGCGCCGTCGACGGCACCGCCAACACCGCCGAGCTGACCCGCCGCCTCGCTGATCCCGCGTCGCGCATCATCGTCACGACGGTGCAAAAGCTCGCGCGCTTCGTCGATCAGAACGCCCAGCACCCGATCTTCGACCAGCACGTCGTGATCGTGTTCGACGAGTGCCACCGCAGCCAGTTCGGCGACATGCACGTCAAGATCACGAAGTCGTTCACGCGGTACCACCTCTTCGGCTTCACCGGCACGCCGATCTTCGCCGACAACGCCGGCGCCCTGGGCGCGTCGGGCCTGCGCACGACCGAGCAGGCCTTCGGCGACCGGCTGCACACCTACACGATCGTCGACGCGATCGGCGACCGGAACGTGCTGCCGTTCCGCATCGACTACGTCAACACGATCAAGACGTCGTCGACGCTCAAGGACCAGCAGGTGTCGGCCATCGACACCGAGCGCGCGTTGCTGGCGCCCGAGCGACTCAGCGGCGTCGTCGACTACGTGCTCGACCACTTCGACCAGAAGACCCGCGGGCGCTTCAACTCGCTGTTCGCCTCGGCCTCGATCGAGGCGGCCAAGGCGTACTACAACACCTTCGAGGCGGAGCAGCGCAAGCGCGAGGCCGAGGTGCCCGGCTACCGGCGTCTCAAGATCGGCCTGATCTACAGCTTCGCGCCCAACGAGGACGTCGAGGCGAACGGGACGCTCGCCGAGGAGTCGTTCGAGCCGTCTGACCTCGACGTCGACTCCCGCACCTACCTCGACGCCGCGATCTCGGACTACAACGAGATGTTCGACATGTCGTTCGACACCTCGAGCGACGGCTTTCAGAACTACTACCGCGACCTCGCCCGACGACTGAAGAACCGCGACCTCGACCTGGTGATCGTCGCGAACATGTTCCTCACCGGCTTCGACGCCACCACGCTCAACACGCTGTGGGTCGACAAGAACCTGCGGCAGCACGGCCTGATCCAGGCCTTCTCGCGCACCAACCGCATCCTCGACTCGGTCAAGACCTACGGCAACGTCGTGTGCTTCCGCGACCTCGAGCACGCCACCAACGACGCGCTCGCCCTGTTCGGCAACAAGGACGCCCGCGGCATCGTGCTGCTCAAGCCCTACGCCGAGTACCGCGACGAGTACGGCGCGAAGGTGGACGAGCTGCTCGGCCAGTTCACGCCCGGCGTCGAGCCCATCGGCGAGGAGGCGCAGAAGGAGTTCATCTCGCTGTTCTCGGCGATCCTCCGACTGCGCAACATCCTGGTCTCGTTCGACGACTTCGTCGGCGACGACCCGCTCAGCCCGCGGCAGATGCAGGACCTGCAGAGCACCTACCTCGACCTCGCGGCGCGCTGGCGTGGCGAGCGGGAGGCTGACCGCGAGCGCATCGACGAGGACGTGGTGTTCGAGATCGAGCTCGTCAAGCAGGTCGAGGTCAACGTCGACTACGTCCTCATGCTGGTCAAGCGGTACCTCGAGGAGAACCGCCCCGAAGAGGAGGCAGAGCTGCGCACTGCCATCAGCCGAGCCGTCGACTCCAGCCCCAGCCTGCGCAACAAGCGCGACCTCGTCGAGCAGTTCGTCGAGTCGCTCACGGTCGACGCCGCCGTCGACGACGAGTGGCAGCGCTTCGTTGCCGCGGAACGGGCGAAGGAGCTCGACACGATCATCGCGTCGGAGAACCTCAAGCCCGAGGAGACCCGCGCCTTCGTCGAGCTCGCCCTGCGAGACGGCGCTGTTCCCACCGCCGGCACCGCGATCACCCGCATCCTTCCCCCGGCCTCGCGCTTCGGTGGAGGCAACGACCACGGGTCGAAGAAGGACCGAGTCGTCGAGAAGCTGCGGGCCTTCCTGGACCGCTTCCTGGGACTCGGGTAGGCGAGATCCGAAGAGATCACATCGTAGGGCAGGCTTGGTTAAGTTAGGCTGTCCTCTCGTGAAACTTCGACGGCTCATCGCCCCCGCCCTGGCCGCCGTGCTGGCTCTCAGCGCCTGCGGCTCGTCCGACTCCGACGCCGCGTCCTCCGACTCCGGCTGGAGCTACACCTCCGGCAGCGGAGAGGTCGTCACGCTCGACAAGAAGCCAGAGCGCATCATCGCCAGCGCGGCCGAGGCCGCAGGCCTGCTGCAGTACGGCATCAAGCCCGTCGGCATCTACCTCGCCCAGGACCTCGAGCTCGAGCCCGGCCTGACCCAGGAGGCCGTGAAGGGCATCCCGATCGTCGGCAAGGAGTGGGGCAAGATCGACGCCGAGAAGGTCGCCGAGCTGAACCCCGACCTCATCGTCGCCGACTGGTGGCCGCCGCAGGAGGCGTACCAGGGCTTCGAGGAGGGCGCCGACGAGGCGTCGATCAAGGTCGGTGAGCGCTACCCCGTCATCGGCGCCAACCAGGAGGGCTCGCTGCTCGAGGTCGTCGAGTGGTACGAGGGCTTCGCGAAGTCGCTCGGCGTCGACGTCGACGCCGAGAAGTACGCCGCCGGCAAGGAGCGCTTCGAGGACGCCAAGGACGCGTTCCAGAAGGCCGTCGAGGCCAAGCCGGGCCTGTCGGCGCTGGCCGTCGCGCCGGGCGCCGACCTGCTGTACGTCGCCGTCCCGAAGTACTCGACCTCGCTGACCGACTTCAAGACCTGGGGCCTCGACGTCATCGACCCCGACTCCCCCAAGGCCGACTTCCCCTACTGGGAGTACCTGAGCTGGGAGAAGGCCGACAAGTACCAGCCCGACCTGCTGCTGGTCGACGACCGCGGGTACGAGTCGACGATCGACGTCGCCGAGAAGCAGCCGACCTGGAACGACATCAAGGCGGCCGAGGCGCGCGTCTACACCCCGTGGCCCGGCTTCTGGGTCCACACGTACGACGCCTACGCCGACCAGCTCGAGCAGCTGACGCAGGCCGTCGAGAAGGCCGACCCGGACCTGGCCTGACGTGACGACCACGACCGCGAGCCTCCGACAGGCCGCCCCGACCCCGAGCCACCGCAACGGTGCGGCGCTCGGCATCGGCCTGGTGGTCCTGGTCGGTGTGCTCGCGGTCGTGTGCGTCATGAGCATCACCCTCGGCACCCGTGGCATCGGTCTCGGCGCGATCATCGACGCGTTCCGCGACCGCGACGACTCGGTCGACGCCACCGTCATCCGCGACCTGCGCGTCCCCCGCACCCTCATCGGACTGGTGGCGGGTGCCGCGCTGGGCCTGTCCGGCGCGCTGCTGCAGGGCCTCACCCGCAACCCGCTCGCCGACCCGGGCATCCTCGGCATCAACACGGGCGCCTCGGCGTTCATCGTCACCAGCATCGCGCTGTTCGGGCTGCAGCAGATGACCACCTACATCTGGTTCGCGTTCCTCGGTGCCGCCACGGCGATGGTCATCGTCTACGGCGTCGCGTCGTTCGGACGCGAGGGCGCCACCCCCGTCAAGCTCGCCCTGGCGGGCGCAGCGGTCAGCGCGGGCTTCTACGCGATCACCACCGGCGTGGTCGTGACCAACGTCGACGCCCTGAACCAGATGCGCTTCTGGCAGGTCGGCGCCCTCGCCGGACGGTACTGGCCCGAGCTCGAGCGCAGCGCGCCGTTCATGGTCGTCGGCATCCTCGTCGCGCTCACCCTCGGCCGGTCGTTGAACGGCCTGGCGCTCGGCAACGACATGGCCGTCGCTCTCGGCCAGAACGTCGCCCGCACCCGTGCGATCGTCGTCGTGAGCGTGGCCCTGCTCGCCGGCGCCGCCACCGCGGCGTGCGGACCGATCGTGTTCGTCGGTCTCGTGGTGCCACACGCCGCACGCGCGCTGTGCGGGCCGGACTACCGCTGGATCCTGCCGTACAGCCTGGTCCTGAGCCCGATCGTGCTCCTGACGGCCGACGTCATCGGCCGACTGGTGCTCAAGCCCGGCGAGCTCCAGGTGGGTGTCGTGCTCGGCGTGCTGGGCGCGCCGGCGTTCATCGCCCTGGTCCGCAAGCGATCGCTGGCGCAGCTGTGAGCGCCCCCGCGATCGTCGGCGTCGCCGCCGCTGTGGTCCCGTCCTCGGCTCGCCGCCACCGTCGCCGGCGCGAGCGCGCGGTGGTGGCGGTGCTGCTCGCCGTCGTGCTCGCGCTGTTCGTCCTCACCATGATGGTCGGCAGCTACCGACTCTCACCGCTGGCCGTCGTCGAGTCGCTCCTCGGCCTGTCCGACGACCCGTCGGTCGACTTCATCGTCCGCGACCTGCGCCTGCCGGTCGCGACGACCGGCCTCGCGGTCGGCCTGGCGCTCGGCCTGTCGGGCATCGTGTTCCAAAAGCTGCTGGCCAACCCGCTCGCGTCGCCAGACTTCGTCGGCATCTCGCAGGGTGCGAGCGTGGCGGCCGTGTTGTCGATCGTGATCTTCCACCTCGGCGCCGTGGCGGTCGCGGGGGCGGCGCTGGCCGGTGCCCTCCTCGCCGGCCTGCTGATCTACCTGCTCGCGTGGAAGGGCGGCGTCACGGGCTACCGGTTCATCCTCGTCGGCATCGGCGTGAGCGAGTTCTGCATCGCGCTGATCGGCTACGTGCTGGCCAAGGCGCAGCTGTTCGACGCACGCGAGGCGATGGCCTGGCTGGTCGGATCGATCGGCCAGGCGGGTGCCCTGCAGCTGCGCATCCTGCTCGTCGCCCTCGTGGTGCTCCTTCCCGTTGCGCTGCTGCTCGGACGCTGGCTGGGTGCGCTCGAGCTCGGCGACGACGCGGCCCACGCCCTCGGCGTGCGGGTCGAGGTCGCGCGGGTCGTGCTGCTCGCGGTCGCGATCGTGCTGGTCGCGCTGGCGACCGCCGCCGCGGGTCCGGTGTCGTTCGTGGCGCTGGTGTCGGGTCCGATCGCGGTGCGCATCGTGCGCACCGGGGGTCCCGTGCTGCTACCGTCGGCCCTCGTCGGAGCCGCGCTGGTCCTGCTGGCCGACGTCGTGGCCGTCCACCTGATGCCGGCAGCGCTGCCGACCGGTGTCGTCACGGGCGCCGTCGGCGCCCCGTACCTGATCTGGCTGCTGGCCACCGTCAACTCGGAAGGGCGCGGAGGATGACCCACCGCTTGAACGCGCAGGACGTCTCGTTCGGCTACGGCGGCGAGGACGTCGTGCGCCACCTCGACGTCGCGATCCCGACCGGCGAGATCACGGTGATCGTCGGTGCGAACGGCTGCGGCAAGTCCACCCTGCTGCGCGGTCTCGTGCGGCTGCTCAAGCCCACGACTGGTCAGGTCCTGCTCGACGGCGCGTCGATCCACGACCTGCGCAGCGTCGACGTGGCCAGGACGATCGGCCTGCTGCCGCAGTCGCCGGTCGCCCCGGACGGCATCTCGGTCGCCGACCTGGTGGGCCGCGGCCGCTACCCTCACCAGGGCTGGTTCCGGCAGTGGACCGCCGAGGACGACCGCGCGGTCGCGTCGGCGCTCGCCGCGACCGGCACGACCGAGCTCGCCGACCGCACGCTGGCCGAGCTCTCCGGCGGTCAGCGCCAGCGCGTGTGGGTCGCGATGACGCTGGCACAGGAGACCGACCTGCTCCTGCTCGACGAGCCCACCACGTTCCTCGACATCCACCACCAGGTGGACCTGCTCGACCTGTTGACCGACCTCAACCGCGACGCCGGCCGCACCATCGTCATGGTGCTGCACGACCTCAACCTCGCGTGCCGGTACGCCGACCACCTCATCGCGATGAAGCAGGGACGGATCGCCGCCGAGGGCGCGCCGAGCGCCGTCGTCACGCCCGAGCTCGTGACCGAGGTGTTCGGCCTCGACGCCCAGGTCGTGCCCGACCCGGTCAGCGGCACGCCGATGGTGGTCCCGCGAGGTCGCCACCACCGTTGAGGTTCAGAGCCGGCGCAGGTCGACCGGCTGGCCGTCGTTCGGGAACGGCAGCGAGTGGTAGTTCATCGGCACCCGGTAGTCCGGGTCGACCGTCCAGCTGAACCGCCGCAGCAGGTGGTGCAGCACGCTCTTGACCTCGCCACCGGCGAAGAACAGGCCGAGGCACTTGTGCACCCCGCCGCCGAACGGCTCCCAGGCGTAGCGGTGGACCTTGTCCTCCGCCCGCTCCGGGGAGAACCGCTCGGGGTCGAAGCGGGTGGGGTCGGGCCACAGCTCGGGCTGGTAGTGGCTGAAGTGCGGCGCGACGACGGCGAAGTGGTCGGCCGGGATCGTCACGCCGCACACCGTCGTCTCCTTGACCGTCTTGCGGGCGAGCACCGGCACCGGCGCGACGAGGCGCAGGCACTCCTTCATGACCAGGTCGAACGAGTCCAGGGCGTCGAGATCGGCCAGGCTCGGGTCGTCGCCGAGGTGCGCCGACTCGGCCCGGAGCCGCTCCTGCCACTCGGGGTGCTGACCCAGGTACTGCAGCATCGTCGACAGCGTGATGGTCGAGGTGTCGTGCGCCGCCATCATCAGGAAGATCATGTGGTTGACGACGTCGTCGTCGCTGAAGCGCTCGCCCTCCTCGGACTCGATGTGGCACAGGATCGAGAACAGGTCCTCGCTCTCGGTCGCGCGCCGCGACGGCAGGTAGCCGCGCAGGAAGTCGTCGAGCACGCGCCGGCCCCGTGCGCCGCGGTGCCAGCGGG
This sequence comes from Aeromicrobium sp., assembly GCA_023254755.1. Taxonomy (GTDB): domain Bacteria; phylum Actinomycetota; class Actinomycetes; order Propionibacteriales; family Nocardioidaceae; genus Aeromicrobium. The sequence continues at coordinate 10,746 of JALRKU010000146.1, forward strand.
TGCCGGGCACCGGACGGCGCACGAGCCCCGTCGCCGCCTGGAGGCAGTCGATGAACGCCCGGTTGATGCGCTCCATCTCGGCGGGAGGCGTGTGCTCCGCGCCGCCCATGAACACCTGGGCCGCGACGTCGAGGGTCAGCTGCTTCAGCGCCGGGTAGGCACGGAAGCCGTCGCGCGGCTCCCAGCGGTCCAGCGCGGCGTGGATCGTCGGCTGCATCGCGGCCGTGTAGCCCTCGAGACGATCGCGGGTGAACGCCTGCTGCATGATCCGGCGGTGCATCAGGTGCTCGGCGAAGTCCAGGAACATCAGTCCACGACCGAAGAACGGCCCGGCCGCCTCGATCCAGCCGGGTCCACTGGCGAACGCCTTGTCGCGGTTCACCAGCGCCGCCTCGCACGCGTCGGGCCCGAGCAGCACGGCCCAGGGCCTGCCGAGGAAGCTGATCCGCGACACCGCGCCGTAGGCGTCCCACTGGCGCTGGAACAGCGCGAGCGGATCGCGGACGTACGCGAGCGTCGAGCCGACGACGGGCAGCCCCCTGCCACCGTCGAGGGCTCGGCCGGATGTGTCCTGCGTCACGGTCATGTCGTCGATCATCCCTGATGACACGCCTGCGTGCCAGATGTGATCGGACAGGAGTTGCTGTCACCATGTGCACATGACGATGGCGCGGGCGCGGACCTACCGAGGGATCTCGGCCGACGACCGTCGCTCGCTGCGCCGTCGACAGCTCGTCGACGCCGCGCTCGAGCTGTGGGGAGCGGGCGACGGCACCCGGGTCACCATGACCGCGATCTGCCAGACCGCCCACCTCACCGAGCGCTACTTCTACGAGTCGTTCCCGCAGCTCGACCACGCGCTCGTCGCGGTCGTCGACGAGATCGGCGACCGGATCCAGCGCGCCACGGTCGTCGCGCTGGCCGGGGCCGGAGCCGACCCGCTCGACCGGGCCACCGCGGTCGTCGACGCGTTCGTCCGCACGGTCCTCGACGATCCGCGACTGGGCCGGATCGTGCTGCTGGAGGCGGCCGGTCTCGAGGCCACCCGCCCCCGTCGCGAGCTCGTGCTGCGGCGGCTCGCCCGGCTGACGGCCCGGGAGGCGCGCCGCCTGCACGGACCGGCCACGTGGAGCGAGGCCGACGGACCGCTGCTGGCCACGATGTTCGTCGGTGGCGTGGTCCAGGTGCTCGTCGCCGCGCTGGAGCCCGACGGACCGACCGCCGACGAGGTCGTCGCCGTCGCGGCGCGTGCCTTCCGCGCGATCTCGTAGCGGATCGGCGGTCGCGGATCGCTACCGTCGGGCCATGACGACCCCGGAGCCCACCCGCTTCCCCGACGACGTGGTGCAGGCGGTGCTCGCCCACATGAACGACGACCACGCCGCCGACAGCCTCGTGATCGTCCGGGCGAACGGCGCCCCCGACGCGATCGCCGCCACCATGACGGATCTCGACACCACCGCAGGCACCTGGAGCGTCGTCACGGCCGAAGGTCGTCGCGAGCTCGTCGTCGCATGGCTCGGCCCGGTCGCCGACCGGTCCGACCTGCGCCGCGCGGTCGTGGAGCTGCACACCGCGGCGCTCGGCGACGCCTGATCGCCTCGGCCCGGTCCTGGCGAGGAGGGCCGTGAAGTGGGACGGGCGCGTCATCCTGGGAGCATGAGCGACTCCCTGCGCACCGCGGACCTCGTCCGCACCGGACCCTCGGCGTATCGCGCGACCAACGTCCGCGGCGCCACCCTCGACCTCGGCGACGGGTCGACCCCCGACTTCACCCCCATCGAGCTGCTGCTCGTCGCGCTCGCCGGGTGCACCGCGGTCACGGCCGACCCGATCGTGTCGCGGCGCGCCGAGCCCGCCACGTTCGACGTGCACGCGCGAGCCGACAAGGTCCGCGACGAGCACGGCAACCACCTGGTCGACGTGCGGCTCACGTTCGACGTCGCGTTCAGCGGCGACGGCGCAGAGGCCGCTCGCGCCGCCCTCGACGACGCCCTGCGTCTCGCCGAGGAGCGCCTGTGCACCGTCAGCCGCACGGTCGCGCTCGGCACCCCGACCCGCGTCGAGGTCCGCGACGTCTGATTCGGCGACGGGGACGTCAGGCGACGTGGTGGACCGCGACGTCCTCGTACGCGAAGCGGTTCGGGAACCGGTGCGGGACGCTCGGCGTGCCCGTGCATATGGTTTCAACCAGTCCTGATCGTGACCACACGATTTTGCTGCACAACCCATTTGCTGCTGCTTAATAATCCGAACTTACGCCACACGCCTGATAACCCAACCACCAAAGGACTGCAATGTTGACCGAAGACGGAAAGCACCTCTACGTTTCTTACGATGAATACCACAACCTCATTGAGCGACTGGCCA
>JALRKU010000243.1 GCA_023254755.1 Aeromicrobium sp.
GTGCGCTTGACGAGGGAAATTCACTGCGCCCAGTGACGGATTACCCGGCCGGCCGGGTAAACCGCCATGGCCCCCGGGGGCGGCCGGCGGGCGTCAGAGCAGGTGGTCGCGGAGGGTGCCCATGCCGACGGAGCCGACGGACAGGGCCCGCCGGTGGAACTCCCTGAGGTCGTCGCCGTGGGCGCGCGTCCAGTCGTCGCGCAGCCGCTCCCACAGGCGCTGCCCGACCTTGTACGACGGCGCCTGGCCGGCCCAGCCGAGGTAGCGGTTGACCTCGAACCGCACGAACGGCGCGTTCATCGAGACGTGCTGCGCCATGAACCCGAAGGCGTCGTCGCCCGTCCACGTGCCGGAGCCGTCGGGCTTGGGCAGCCCCAGGTGCACCCCGAGGTCGAGCACGACGCGCGCGGCGCGCATGCGCTGGCCGTCGAGCATGCCCAGGCGGTCCGCCGGTGCGTCGAGGTAGCCGAGGTCGGCCATGAGTCGCTCCGCGTAGAGCGCCCAGCCCTCCCCGTGGCCGGAGTTCCACGACAGCCGCCGCCAACCGTTGAGCTCGGCGCGGTTCGCCACGGCGAGCCCCAGCTGGAGATGGTGGCCGGGCACGCCCTCGTGGTAGACGGTCGTGAGCTCGCGCCAGGCGTCGAACTCGGTGACGCCCTCCGGGACGCTCCACCACATGCGGCCGGGTCGCGTGAAGTCCTCGCTCGGCGGCGTGTAGTAGATGCCGCCGTCCTGGGTGGGGGCGATCCGGCACTCGAGGGTGCGCATCGACGCGGGGATGTCGAAGTGGGTGTGGCCCAGCTCGTCGACCGTGCAATCGCTCGTGGTCTGCATCCAGGCCTGGAGCGCGTCGGTGCCGTGGAGGACCCGTGCCGGGTCGGCGTCGAGGGCCGCGATCGCCTCGGCGACGCCGCTCGCGCCGGGCACGATCTCGCGGGCGACGCGCTCCTGCTCCTCGACCATGCGGGCGAGCTCCTCGACGCCCCACGCGTAGGTCTCGTCGAGGTCGATCGTGGCGCCGACGAAGAGCCGCGAGGCCAGGGCGTAGTGGTCGCGACCGACCGCGTCGGCCTCGGGTGCGTGCGGTGCGAGCTCGTCGGCCAGGAACCGGGCGAGGCCCGCGTACGCGCCGGCCGCGACCCGCGCGCCCTGCTCGAGGTCGGCGGCGGCCGCTGTGTCGGAGCCCTGGCGGGCCAGGCCGGCGAAGAACCCGTCCGGCGCCGCGAGACGCTGGGCCTGCGTCACGATCTCGCGGACCTGGCGGATCGCCGGCACGTTGCCCGACGTGACGCCGGCGCGCAGCGCCTCGACGTAGCCGTCCATCGCGGCCGGGAGCCTGGTGAGGCGTCGGGCGATCGTGGCCCAGTCGTCGTCGGTGTCGGTCGGCATCAGGTCGAACACCTCGCGCAGGCCCTGTGCGGGTGACGCGATGACGTTGAGGTCGCGCTGCCAGAACCCGGCGTCGTGGGTCTGCAGCTGCAGCTCGATCGTGCGCTCGAGCTCGGACAGGGTCACCTGGTCGACGACGTCGGCGGGCTCGGCCGCGCGCACCTTGGCGAGCGTGGCGCGCGCCGCGTCGGCACCGCCCTGGGCGCCGTCGGGGGACAGGTCGGAGTACTCGGCGAGGTCGCCGGAGCGGCCCAGGTGCACCCGGAGCTCGGGGGTCAGCTCGACCTGGCGGTCCAGCCACTCCTCGGCCAGGGCGTCGACGGCGGTGGGTTGGCGCGCGGTGTCCACCCGGCGAGACTACGCCGCGTCGCGGCGCAGCCCGACGAGGCGCAGGAGGCGCTGCTTGAGGCGGCCGAGCCGCGGCCGCAACCGCGACTGCTCGAGCGCGATGACGCGCGCGTGCGTGGCGTCGAGCCGTTCGCGGGTGCGGTCGAGCTGCTTGCGCAGTGCCGCGTCGTCGCGGCGCAGCTGGGCGACCTTGCCGCGCAGCTCGGCGTCGCGGCGGGCGAAGCGGCTGCCGCCACCGGACCAGGTCGGGTGCTCGAACGGGTACTGGTAGCGGTCGGCGTGCCGGGTGATGTCGAGGATCATGCCGTTGCGGATCCACTGCAGCCGGTCGGCGATCTCGCGGATGTCGGAGCCGAGCGGCTCGACCCGGCGCGGCAGCGTGACCGTCGCGAGGCGTGCGTCGAACTCCGGGTCGGCGCCGGCGGGGCCGTACCGGTGCTCGAGACCGTTGCGCTCGAGGAACGCGACGTAGCGATCGAAGTTCTTGCCCATCGCCGCGTTGAACGGCGCCAGGTCGGTCGCCTCGTACAGCGCGTGCACGTCGATCGGCGCGTCGAACCGAGGCGTCTCGATCGAGGGCATCCGGTGGTACCGCGCCAGCTCGAGCGTGCGGGAGTCGTGGGCCAGCAGCATCGCGGGGGTGCCGGCGAGCAGCGCCGCGACGTTGCCGTGGAAGCGGGTGCCGTACGCGAAGTCGCGCTCGGCGAGGAAGTCGTACCAGGTCCAGGTGTCGACGAACATCGCCTGTCGCCCCTGCCGGTACAGCGGGTGGTCGAGGTGGACCGGCACGAGCGGGTCCTCCACGACGGGCTCGACCCCCCACAGCAGCAGGGCGAGGTCGCGCTTGTCCTGACCCAGGTAGACCAGGTTCGGGTGGCGCTCGGCCTGCTCGGTCGCGAAGGCGCCGATCCCCGGCACCTCGGGCGTGAGGTTCAGCGCGAGCGGGCTGTCGTCGGTGAGTCGGTCGACCTTCTTGGTGACCGCGTGGTCACGGCCGTGCAGGTACAGCGAGGGGCAACCGATCACGTCGACCGCCGACGCGGGGAAGCCCAGCCGGACCAGGTGGTCGCGGGTGAACTCGCCGCGGACGCCGATCGACGCCGACCGCTCGAGCACCGCCGCGACGAACCGGCGGGTCGGCTCGTCGACCTCGTCGACCGCGTCGGTGGGCAGCGAGAGCGCCGCCTGGGACCCCACCCCGACCACGGTGACCGGGATGGTCAGCTGCTCGATCAGCTCGGTGAGGTTGCCGAGCGGTCGCACGAAGTCGGGCCGGAACGCGTTGGCGAGCGGGACGACGAAGTGGTCGAACTCCTCGTTGATCCGTGCCGCGTCGTCGGGACCGGGCGGCTGGCGCTCGGACAACGTGCCGTTCGACACCAGCTCGGCGCCGGGGGTCGAGAGGTGTCGCCACACGGCGTGCTGGAACAGGAAGTTCCCGCTGTTGCTGTTGAACACGTCCTGCGTGTACGTCGTCTCGGCCTTGACCGGGGTGAACGGGTCCTTGCCCGAGCGGATCAGCAACCGCGTCATGCCGGACAGTCTGGCATCACGAGGGGTGTGATCGAGTCCATAGGTCCGTCCCCTGGCGCCCGACGTCCACCGGACTACGATGGAGGCGTCAAGGAAGTCTGGTACCCGCTCGCGGGACTGGAACGGAAAGGCAACGCGACATGTCGCACCCTGTTTCCTCGCGCCCGTCCGTGGGCTCGTCTGTCGGTCCCTCCGTCGGCATCGTCGGCGCCGGCCGGGTCGGCGCCGTGCTCGCCGCGCGGCTGCGGGCTGCCGGCCACGACGTCGTCGGCGTCTCGGGCTCGTCGCCGGCCTCGCGCCTGCGCATCGAGACGCTGCTCCCGGGCGTCGCGATCCTCGCGCCGCCCGACGTCGTGCGCTCGGCCGACGTCGTGCTGCTCGCGGTGCCCGACGACCACCTGGTCGCGGTCGCCGAGGAGCTGGCGGCCGTTGCCCGCCGGGGCCAGGTGGTCGCCCACACGAGCGGTCGGCACGGCCTCGACGCCCTGGCGGCGTTCCGCCGGGTCGGGGTGCGCACGCTCGCGCTGCACCCGGCCATGACGTTCACCGGCACCGACGTCGACCTCGACCGCTCGGCCGTCTTCGGCGTCACGGCGGACGAGGCCGACCGCGCGATCGCCGAGTCGCTGGTCGCCGACCTGGGCGGCAGTGCGATGTGGGTCGCCGAGGCCGACCGCGCCCTGTACCACTCGGCCCTGGCCCATGGCGCGAACCATCTCGTCACGCTCGTCGCGCAGTCGATGGACCTGCTGCGCGCCTCGGGTGCTGCCGACCCGGCCGCCGTGCTCCGTCCGCTGCTCTCGGCCGCCCTCGACAACGCACTGGCGTACGGCGACGCCGCGTTGACCGGACCGGTCGTCCGCGGCGACGTCACCACGGTGCGCGCCCACCTCGACGCGTTCGACGCCGCCGACGTGCCGTCGGCGACCGTCGACACCTACACGACGCTGGCGCGGGCCACCGCGGGTCGCGCCGAGGCCGACGGCCGGCTGTCCGCCACCGCCGCCGCAGGCATCCGCTCGGCCCTCGACGAGGCCGACTGGGACACGCTGGCCGAGATCGCCGCGGGATTCTGATGTCCACGATCCAGGTCGTGCGCACGCGCGACGAGCTCTTCGCCGCCCTCAAGGGCGCTGATCGCACCGTGCTGGTCCCCACGATGGGCGCCCTCCACGACGGGCATGAGTCCCTCCTTCGTCACGCGCGCCCGCTGGGCGACCGCCTGGTCGCGTCGGTGTTCGTCAACCCGACGCAGTTCGCACCGGGCGAGGACCTCGATGCGTACCCGCGCACCTTCGACGCCGACCTGGCGCGGTGCGAGGCTGCCGGCGTCGACGTCGTGTTCGCGCCCGACGTCGCCACGATGTACCCGCTCGGGCTCGACGGCACCGTCACGGTCGATCCCGGTCCGTTGGGAGCGGTCCTCGAGGGTGCCCAGCGACCCACCCACTTCCGCGGCGTGCTGACGGTCGTCGCCAAGCTGTTCGGCCTGGTCCGTCCCGACGTCGCCGTGTTCGGCGAGAAGGACTACCAGCAGCTCGTGCTCATCCGGCAGATGGCGGCCGAGCTGGCGCTCGGCGTCGACGTCGTCGGCTGCCCCGCGGTCCGCGAGGACGACGGCCTCGCGATGAGCTCGCGCAACGTCTACCTGGGTCCCGACGAGCGACGGCGCGCCACGGTGCTCAGCCGTGCACTCCGCGCCGGCGCCGACGCAGGCCCCGACGGACCCGACGCCGTGCTGGCCGCGGCGCACGCCGTCTTCGCCGCCGAGGGCGTCGAGCCCGACTACGTGGCCCTGACGTCGCCCGAGCTGGGCGAGCCCGTCCCCGGCGAGGCGCGGCTGCTGACCGCGGCCCGCGTCGGCACCCCCCGACTTCTCGACAACGTCCCCGTCACGCTAGGAGCCTGACCATGCTGCGCACCATGATGAAGTCCAAGATCCACCGCGCCACCGTGACGCAGGCCGACCTGCACTACGTCGGCTCGGTCACGGTCGACGCCGACCTGCTCGACGCCGCCAACCTGATCCCCGGCGAGCAGGTGCACATCGTCGACATCGACAACGGCGCCCGCCTCGTCACGTACGTCATCG
>JALRKU010000341.1 GCA_023254755.1 Aeromicrobium sp.
CGGTGCTCGGAGAGGAGGCCGGCGAGGAGCCCGGCCACGCGGGCCGCGAGGTCCGCCGCTGGATCGTCGATCCCATCGACGGCACGGCCAACTTCGTCCGCGGCGTCCCCGTCTGGGCCACGCTCATCGCCCTCGAGGACGACGGCGAGATCGTCGCGGGCTGCGTGTCGGCGCCCGCCCTCGGCCGCCGCTGGTGGGCCGCGCAGGGCACCGGCGCCTACACCGGCAAGTCGCTGCTGAGCTCGCGGCGCATCCAGGTCTCCCAGGTGTCGCGGCTCGACGACGCGTCGCTCTCGTACGCCTCCCTCGGCGGGTGGGAGGAGATCGGCAAGATCCAGGCGTTCTCGGCCCTGCTGCGTCGATGCTGGCGCACCCGGGCGTTCGGCGACTTCTGGTCCTACATGCTGCTCGCCGAGGGCGCCGTCGACATCGCCGCCGAGCCCGAGCTCAAGATCTGGGACATGGCGGCGCTCGACGTCATCGTCCGCGAGGCGGGCGGCCGCTTCACGAGTCTGGCGGGCGAGGCCGGGCCGTGGGGAGACAACGCGCTCGCCACCAACGGCCTGCTCCACGACGACGCGATGGCGTACGTGGGGCACTTCCCCGACGCACCCGAGGGGCTCGGCGAGGACTGGTCCGACGAGCCGGAGCCCGATCCGGAGGAGGATCTGGGCGCCGACGTGCACGCCTTCGACTTCTCGCGACGTCCGTTCGACGACGCGCCATGAGCCCTCCGCCCCGTGACGTCGTGGTGTGATCGGGGTTACAGTCACGGGATCGACGATCCGAGGAGCGTGATGACCGTGCAGGTGCGTGACGTGCTGGCGTCGAAGGGCAGCGACACCGTCTTCACGGTGACCCCCGATGCCACGATCGCCGAGCTGCTCGACGTGCTCGCCGACCACGACGTGGGAGCTCTCGTCGTCAGCGATGACGGGGTCACGGTGCTCGGCATCGTCAGCGAACGAGACGTCGTGCGCAAGCTGCGCGGCCTCGACGACGCCCGCTCCGCAGCGGTGTCCTCCATCATGACCACCGACCTGCGGGTGTGCTCACCCGACGACTCGTTCGAGTCGCTGATGGCCACCATGACCGAGCACCGGGTCCGCCACGTGCCGGTGCTGGCCGACGGCGAGCTGGTCGGGGTGCTCAGCATCGGCGACGCCGTCAAGCACCGGATGGACCAGCTGGCCTTCGAGCGCGACCAGCTCACCAGCTACGTCGCGGGCGGCTGATCCGCCGTTCGACCGACCGAGCGTGCCGGGCACGTTCGGTGACCTCGCGCTGCCCGCGCGGAGAGTCGCCTGACCGATCCGGAAAAACTTTCGAGAAAAACTGTGAGGTTCCGTGCCACGGGTCGCTCCTACCCCCGAAGCACACAGAGAGCACCACCCACCACCACCTCGTAGGAGAACATCATGAACAGCACCACCCGCACCCTCGTCCTGGCCGCCCCCCTGGCCGCGCTCGCCCTCGGCTTCGGCGGCGCGACCGCGCAGGCCGCGACCGGCGCCCAGCTGGACATCACGAACCCGGTCCGCCCGACGCACCCCGACGGTGGACGGCCGACCGACATCGCGATCCCCCAGGACGACGACGACCCCCAGGGCCCGGGCGACCTGACCAACGGCGACCCGAAGCCGACCGATCACCCGAACGGCGGCGGCTCCCAGGGTGGCGGCTCGGCGTCGGGCAGCGACGTCCAGCTGCCGAACCGCATCGACGCCGGATTCGCCGGCGAGGCCGACGGTCTGGACCTGACGTGGGCGATGGCCGGTGGCGCGGTCGTGTCGGCGGCCGCTGCGGCCGCCGCCCTGCGGGCCCGCCGTTCCGCCTGACGCATCCGACGCGACGGCCCCCATCCGCTGGGATGGGGGCCGTCGTGCGTCTCCGCGCTTCCTGATGAGGGCCATGGACGACAGTTGACGACGATGCGTTAACGATATATCGTTGACGCATCGACAACCGATCAGCGTCATGATCTGACGCCGACCGCCCACACGTCACAGGGAGAACCCCATGCGCAACGACACGAACTTCGGCCCCCGTCGGGGCCATCACCCGCACCCCGCCCGCTCGCCCCGCTTCGGCGACCTCGGTCCCGACCTGGGCTTCGGCCCCGACCTCGGGTTCGCAGGACGTGGCCGCCCCCGTGGCCGCCGGCGTGGCCGCGGCGGCGACGTCCGCGCCGCGGTGCTGGTGCTGCTCGACGAGCAGCCGCGCCACGGCTACGACCTGATCCAGGAGATCGGCGAGCGGTCCGACGGGTCGTGGACCCCCAGCCCGGGATCGATCTACCCGGTCCTGCAGCAGCTCGAGGACGAGGGTCTCGTCGAGTTCGAGCGGGTCGACGGTCGCAAGACCGCCTCGCTGACCGACCTCGGCCGCGCCCACGTCGAGGAGCACCGCGAGGCGCTGGGCACGCCCTGGGAGCAGCCCGAGGGCGCCCAGCGCAGCGCGGAGGGTCGCGAGCTCGCCACCTCGCTGAAGGCCTTCCTCCAGGCGTGGAAGCAGGTCGCGTCCCAGGGCACGCCTGCCCAGCAGCAGGCGGCCACCGAGGCCGTCGACGCAGCCCGCAAGCAGCTCTACCGGATTCTCGCCGACGACTGACCTGAGGGATGATGGTCAGATGAGCCACGGCCGCCTGACCCTCCCCGAGCGCGAGCTGACCTACCGGTTCAGCCGCAGCTCGGGACCCGGCGGCCAGCACGTCAACACCAGCGACACCCGCGTGGAGCTGATCTGGTCGCTCGCCGACACCACCGTGCTCTCCCGCACCCAGAAGGACCTCGCCGCCGAGCGGCTGAGGAGTCGCCTGGTCGACGGGACGATCACGGTGGTGTCGTCGTCGTACCGGTCGCAGCACCGCAACCGCGAGGCGGCCAAGGTCCGCCTGGAGGAGCTCGTCGCCCGGGCGATCGTGCCCCCGCGTCCCCGCCGGGCGACCCGACCCACCCGGGGCTCGGTCGAGCGGCGCCTCGACGGCAAGCGTCGACGATCCGAGACGAAGCGGTCGCGGAGCGGTCAGGACTGGTCGTGAGCGCGACGGACCAGGACGAGCACGGCCGACCCGCGCCTCCCGCGACGGCCGACGAGGTCGCCACGATCGACGGGTACGTCGAGTTCCTTCGCGCGACCCTCGAGTGGAAGACCGCCGGGCTCACCGACGAGCAGCTGCGCGCCCGACTAGCACCCTCGGACCTGACGCTCGGCGGGATGCTGCACCACCTCGCCTACGTCGAGGACTACTGGTTCGGCGTCGTGCTCGCAGGGCGGGCACCGGCGCCGCCGTGGGACACCGTCGACTGGGCCGCCGACCGGGACTGGGACTGGCACGCGGCAGCAGACCTCGACGGAGCGACGATCCGCGCCCGCTGGGGCGAGGCGGTGACCCGCTCCCGAGCGGTGCTCGCCGAGCTGCTGACGGGCGACGACCCGCTCGCCGCCACCGGACGCACCGCACGAGGCACCGCGGTCTCGCTGCGCTACGTGCTGGTGCACCTGGTCGAGGAGTACGCCCGCCACGCCGGGCACGCCGACCTGATCCGCGAGTCGATCGACGGCCTCGTCGGCGAGTAGACGCCGTGCCGTCCGGGTACGACCTGAGCGACGCAAGGAGCCGACCATGACCGTCGCACCACCCGAACCCGACCTCGAGCCCACGCCGGACGGCGACCCCGACGGGACGCCCGATCTTCCGGACCCCGAGTTCCCCGAGGTGCTTCCCGGCGGGGATCCAGGCCCCGGGGTCGCCCCGGATCCCGAGCCCCAGACCGAGCCGACCGACGAGGCCTGACCGCCCGTCGGATCACACTTGTCCGAGGGACGCGAACCGTGCTCCGGCCGTGGTCGCGAACAGGTCGTCGAGGTCGACGTCCTCCTGCTTGATGAAGCCCCGGGAGGGGAGGCGGCCGTCGGCGACGAGCTCGACGACGGCCACGACCGACGCCGCGGTCGTCCACGAGATCGCTCGCCACCGGCGTCCCGCGATCTCGATCGGACGGTAGCCGCGCACGTAGTTCTCGCGGAACGGCCGGCCGTCCACGAGCCCCTCGACCGCCGCGTGCAGGTAGACGACGTCGTCGTCGACCGGTGGCTTGGCCGCCACCAGGACCCGCCCGACGAGGTCGCGGTCGTCGCGCAGGCCGAGCTCGTCGAAGAGGAACCGCATCTGCTGGAAGTGGCCGGGGTATCGCATCGTCTTGTAGTCGAGGCGCGCGACGCGGCCCTCGTAGGTCTGGCACATCGTGCCCAGACCGCCCGACGTCAGCGCTGCCTCGAGCTCGATCCCCCCGATGAGGACGCGCTCGGTCTCGGTCATCGCCGGCACCATCTGGCGCCGGCCGGACCGGACCACCTCGCAGTCGTTCAGGTACTCGTTGACCACGCCCTCGGCCGACCAGTTGAACGCGTAGCCCAGCAGCCCGGTGGGGTGCTGCGGCAGCGCGCCCACCTTGAGCTCGATCGAACGAAGCTCGTCGAACCGGGCCGCGATCGAGGCGCCGACGACGCCGACGAGCCCGGGGGCGAGGCCGCACTGGGGGGCGAGGACGGTCTCGGGATCCTGCTGCGACAGCTCGATGACCCGGTTGGTCGTGGGGACGTCCTCGGTGAGGTCGAAGTAGTGGGTGCCGGTCGCGTGGGCGGCCTCGGCGACGTCGATGTTGAGGTGGAACGGCAGGCAGGACACGACGGCGTCGACACCTCGCAGGGCGTCGCGCAGGGCCCCGGAGTCGGTCACGTCGAGGGCCTTGACCTCCAGGCCAGGACTCCACTGGTCGGACTCGACGCGCGGTGTGGCGTCGAAGCCGACCACCTTGAACCCCGACTCGCCCAGCAGGACGGCGACCAGCTCACCGACCTTGCCCAGACCGAACACGGCCACCTGGTTGATCGAGCGTGACACGGGCATGAGACCTCCTGAGTGCACCGGACGCGGATCGCGCGGCCGGACGGGTACGGGACGACACCCGGCCCGGGGTGACGGGCGTGATGGGTGTCACATCGACCCTAGCCGACCGGGCCGGCAAGTCGCGGCAGCCGGGAGTATCGGGCCGGTCACATCGGGCGGTCGCCCGGGATCTCTCCGTCGATCAGGCTTCGGCCCGACTCGACGACGTCGTCGATCGGCACGGCCACCACCGATGCCCATCGTGCAGGCGGTGTCATCCATCACTGTGCCACCGCGGCGGTGGTCCTCGACGAGGCGACGCGATAGCGTGGGGGCTTCGTCCCACCACCTCCGGAGCACTCCCGTGACCGTCACTCCCCTGGGGCGCGTAGCCGCAGCCGTCGTCATGTGCCTGATCGCCGCCGCCACCGTCGTCTCCCTCACGCGCAGCGACGCCGCGACCCCGCGCGCCACCGCGACCCAGGACGCCGGTCTGCCCGGCGTCGCCGCGGCCGCCCCCGACGTCGCCGAACGGTCGACGCCGTCGCCCACTCCCAGCGCCGAGGAGACGCCGGCGCCGGACCCGTCGCCCACGCCCACGAAGACGGCGTCGAAGGCTGCGACGGAGGCGCCCGCCAAGCCTGCGACCTCCAAGCCTGCGACCACCAAGCCGACGAGTGGCACGCCGTCGACGTCGGCCCCGTCGCCCACCCCCACGCCGACGCGTCGACCGAGCCTCTTGGAGATCCTGCTCGGCGGAGGCTGATCCGCGGCAGGAGCATCCGCGCTACGGCGCCAGTCCGCAGGCCTCGGCGTAGTAGTCGAAGAACGCGCCGCGGCGCCGGTCGCCCAGCGGCAGGAAGTACGACGCATCGTCCGGCAGGCCCCGACCGGACACCAGCACCGGGATCAGGGTGCCGACCTTGTCCTCCGCGAGCGCGTGCGGGTCGCACCGGTTCGGCACCAGCCGCAGGTCGACCGTGAACGGCGTGCCCGCGAGCAGGTGCTCCCCGACGGGCGGCGCATCGGGTGCCGCCGTGAACAGCACCGTGGGGCCGAATCCCTCCAGGGCGACGTCGGTGCGCCGTCCGGTCGGCGTGAAGGTGACCGGCAGCTCCAGGACCGCGTCCCGCCCCTCTCCGACGATGCGCACCTCGTCGATCTCGACCGTCGCCGCCTCGCTGACGCTGACCTGTGCGCAGTCGCGGTCGACGATCGCGGTCACGGCCCCGTAGACGTCGTCGAGCGGCAGGGTCGAACGACGGTGCTCCCCGTCCGAGCGGGTCTCGACGGTCAACCGGGCGTCGAGTGCGCCGCCGCACCGCCCAACGGGAAGGGTGACCTCGAGGTCCGCGTCGTACCCGGCGCCGACGACCTCGCGCCCTTCCCACTCCACCGGCTCGAAGCGTGGCGACGTCAGCCGGAACTGCTCGACCGTGAGGTCCTTCCCGCTGCCGTTGTGCACCCGGACGAACACGGTGCGCGTCTTGCGCAGCACGCGGGACTGGTCCAGGTGCGCCTCGACCCCCGCCGGGAGCGGTGCGTCGTCGGGCTCGCGCACGCACGCCACGACCCCGACCGCCAGTCCGGCGGCCAGCACCAGGCCCACGACGCGTCGCACGGGGACCACGGTAGGGCTCCGCCGCGTGGTGCGCGACGCGCTGGTGGATGTTCCGGCACGTCTGACAAGATCGACGACGTGAGCACCCGGTCCGCCGTCGCTGTCCACGCCGCTTCCGTCCGGCCGCCGGTCCGTCCTCGAGCGGCCGGGACGAGGCTGCTGGCCGCGGCGCTGCTCCTCGCCGCGTGGGCCGTCGTCGGCCTCGCCGGCACCGCCCGGGCCGACGAACCGCTGGACGTCCCGGGACCCGTCACCGACACCGCCGGAGCGTTCGGCAGTCGCACCGACGAGGTCGAACGGGCGCTGAAGGACTACGCCGACACCACCAGCTTCCAGCTGTTCGTCGTGTACGTCCCGAGCTTCGACGGGGCGGACCCCACGGAGTGGGCCGACCGCACCGCCGAGCTCTCCCACCTCGGGACTGCCGACATCCTGCTGGCCGTCGCGACGCGGGACCGCGCGTACGGCATCTCGATCGACGACACCAACCCTCTGTCCGACGACGACATCGCGAAGGTCGAGCAGGACGACCTGCTGCCCGCGCTCGGCGACCGGCGCTGGGCCGACAGCGCCATCGCGACGGCCGACGGCCTGACCCGTGCCGCCGAGGCCCGCGATCTTCCCTGGGGCTGGATCGCGACCGGCGGCGCCGCCGTCGTGGGGGCGGGCGCCTACGGCGTCCACCGGATGCGCCGCCGCTACGACAGCACCCACGTGACCCGCGACGAGCACGGCCAGCCGATCGATCCGTTGTCGACGCTGTCGCTCGACGAGCTCGACCGGCGGCGCGGCGCGGCGCTGGTCGCGATCGACGACGCGCTGAAGTCCTCGGAGCAGGAGCTCGCGTTCGCCGAGGCGCAGTTCGGCCAGCAGGCCACGCTGCCGTTCGCGCAGGCTCTGGCCGAGGCCCGCGAGACCACCAAGCAGGCCTTCGGGATCCAGCAGCGCCTCGACGACGCCGAGCCGGAGACCGATGACGACCGTCGGCGGCTGTCGATCGAGGTCGTGCACCTGTGCGAGCGGGCCGACGCGCTGCTCGACGAGCAGGTCGAGGCGTTCGACGCCTTGCGGGACCTGCAGGCCAAGGTGCCCGAGCTGCTGGCCGAGCTGGCGATCCGGGCCGACGAGGTCGCCGCGCGGCTCCCCGCGTCGCGGGCCGCGCTCGAGACCCTCGCCACGACCCACGCGACGACCGACCTCGCGTCGGTCGCCGGCAACGCCGACCAGGCCGGGCGGCTCGTGACGCAGGCCAAGGAGCAGTGCACCCAGGGCCAGCAGTCGGTCGCAGACGGCGACCGCGCCACCGCCGTGGTCCGCGCCAAGGCCGCCGAGGCGGCCGTCGGCCAGGCGGCCACGCTCCTGGACGCGATCGACCGCGCCGACGCCGATCTCGCGGCGGCGCCGGCCCGGAT
>JALRKU010000484.1 GCA_023254755.1 Aeromicrobium sp.
GGAAAAGCGTGGCACGCAGTCCACGCCGCCTGACAGCGTGTGGGACAAGATCGCGCAGTGCGAGTCCGGTGGCAACTGGAGCATCAACACCGGCAACGGCTACTACGGCGGGCTGCAGTTCAGTGCCGCGACCTGGCGCAGCGTCGGCGGGCCGGGCCTGCCGCACCAGCACAGCCGTGAGGTGCAGATCAAGTACGCCAAGATCCTCCAGGCCCGCTCGGGCTGGGGCCAGTGGGGCTGCGCGCACGCGAGGTTCAACTGAGCACGACCGACCCCGTGCGGCTCCTCGGGCCGCAGGAGGTCCGTGACCTCGCCGCGGCGTGCGGCATCCGCCCCACCAAGCAGCGCGGCCAGAACTTCGTCATCGACGCCAACACGGTGCGACGGATCGTCCGGGCCTCCGGCGTCGGCGCCGACGACGTCGTGGTCGAGATCGGCCCCGGACTCGGGTCGTTGACCTTGGCGCTGCTCGAGGTGGCGGCGCACGTCACGGCGGTCGAGGTCGACGACGTGCTCGCGGCCCAGCTGCCCTCGACGATCGACCGGTTCGCGCCGGGCCGCTCGTTCGCGCTGGTCGAGGCCGACGCCCTGCGCGTCGCCGTCCTGCCGGACCCGCAGCCCTCGGCGCTCGTCGCCAACTTGCCGTACAACGTGTCGGTTCCGGTGCTGCTGCACTTCCTCGAGACGTTCCCGACCATCCGCCACGGCCTGGTGATGGTGCAGGCGGAGGTCGCGCACCGGCTGGCGGCGGGACCGGGGTCGCGCACATACGGGGTCCCGTCGGTCAAGGCCGCCTGGTACGGCGAGCTGCGGCTCGCCGGCGCGATCGGCCGCACCGTGTTCTGGCCCGCGCCCAACGTCGACTCCGCCCTGGTCGCGTGGGACCGGCGCGAGCCGCCGGGCGACGACGACCTGCGGCGGCGCACCTTCGCCGTCGTTGACGCGGCCTTCGCGCAGCGCCGCAAGACCCTGCGGGCCGCGCTCTCCGGCCACTTCGGGTCCTCCGCGGCCGCCGAGGACGCGCTCGTCGCCGCCGGCGTCTCGCCCCAGGCGCGCGGCGAGCAGCTCGGCCTCGACGAGTTCGTCGCCATCGCCCGCGCCTGACCCCTCGGCGGTGAGATGGCGACCTGACGCGAGGACGGGCGGTGTCGGACCGACCGATCCGCGCCGCCGATCGGTCGCCAACACACCGCCCTCAGCGAGGAAGGGTCGCCAGCTCACCGCCCGTCGGTTGTCGTCGCGCTCGCACGCGGGCGCGACGGCTAGCGGCGGGAGGTCGACCAACCGAGGGCGGCGACGAGGAGGGTGATGGCGGCGGCCACGAGCAGCCCGGTACCGAGGTGCCACTTCAGGAGCAGGGCGCCGGCTGCGGCGCCCGCGAGGATCAGCACGACGGCGGTCGCTCGGCGGGCGCTGCCGCCGCCCTTGCCGCTGCCGAGCACCGAGTCGGCGGCCAGGCCGGTCAGGGTCGACGTCACGACCACGGTGGTGACGTCCTTGACCGCGATGAACCGCGCCGTCGCGGCCTGCAGGCCCATCGCGGCGCCGAGCAGCGTCGTGATCGTCAGCTGCACGCCGTGCGTCAGGTCCTCCTCGACGACCAGCGCCACGCCGAGCGCCAGCATCACCACGCCAACGACACCGATGAGCGTGGTCGTCCGGTGCGACCAGCCGGGTGTCGCGCGGCGGAGCACCCGCCCGCCCAGCGCCGCACCCGCCATGAAGCCGACCAGGGCGAGCACGGGACCGAGGACCGGCAGGTCGTCCGCCCCCACCAGCGCCATGCCGAGGATGACGACGTTGCCGGTCATGTTCCCGGTGAAGACCCGGTCGAGCCCGAGGTAGCCGACCGCGTCGATGACGCCGGTCGAGAAGGTCAGGGCGAGCATCAGCACGAGGTGCTGCTGGTCGGCAGGCAGACGCTTGATCACCCCACGATGGTGGAGCACGCCCGCGGCGGCCACGTGATCGCCCCGTCACGAGCGCGTGACATGGCGTCCTTAAAGTGACGCCGTGACCACCCTCCACCCCGGCGTCGACGTCCCGACGGGCGCGACCTACCTGCCGTCGACGCTCGAGAACGTGCTCTGGGGGCGTCTGCCCTGCGGGGCCGACCGGCCGGTGCTGTCGGTCGACGCCGGCACCGAGGTCGTGGTCGACACCCTCAGCCACGAGGGCATCCTCGAGGACCAGGGCCGTGATCCCGCGGCCTTCTTCGCACCGCACGACGTCGACGTCCTCGACGACGCGGTGGCCCTGGCGGCCTCGGACCACCCGCGGACCTTCGGCGTCGACGGACCCCACGTCGTGACCGGTCCGATCGAGGTCCGGGGGGCCCGAGCGGGTGACCTGCTCGCGATCACGCTCGTCGACACGGCGCAGCGCGTGCCGTACGGCGTGGTGTCGAACCGGCACGGCAAGGGCGCCCTGCCGGGGGAGTACCCGCTGGGCGACGCTCCCGTGTTCAGCGTGTTCGCGCGCTCCGAGGGCGATCACGCGCTGATGGCCTACGGACCCGACGACGACCGCACCGTGCGCTTCCCGCTCGCGCCGTTCCTCGGCGTCATGGGGGTCGCGGTCCGCGGCGACGAGCGCCCCCACACCGTGCCGCCGGGTCCTCATGGCGGCAACGTCGACATCTCGCTGCTCACGGCCGGCGCCACGCTGTACCTGCCCGTCCAGGTCGACGGTGCGCTCGCCTACGTGGGCGATCCGCACTTCGCGCAGGGGGACGGCGAGGTCGCGCTCACCGCGATGGAGGCGTCACTGCGGGCCACGGTGCGGCTCGACGTCGTGGCCCGCGAGGACGCGGTGCGCGAGTTCGGCGATCTCGTCGGGCCGCTGGCGCGCACCCGGGAGCACCTGGTGCCGACGGGGATGGACGAGGACCTCGACGTCGCGATGCAGAACTGCGTGCGAGCGGCGATCGCGGTGCTGCAGGCCCGCTACGGGATGGACCCGCGCCACGCCTACGCCTACCTCAGCGCCGCCACCGACTTCGACATCAGCCAGGTCGTCGACGTGGTCAAGGGCGTGCACGCCCGCATCCGGCTGGCGGACTTCGCATGAGCGAGCCGACCCGGGTCGAGGCGCAGGGCGACGTCGCGCCCGAGGGGCTGATCGACGCCTTCTGGTCCTACGAGCGCGCCCTCATGGCCGACGACCTCGCCGAGCTCGACCGGCTCTTCGCCGACGGGCCGGCCACGCTGCGCGGCGACGCGGCCGGCCTGCTGGTCGGGCACGGCGAGATCAGCCGGTTCCGCGGCGGTCGGGGCGGGGCGCCTCGCCGCACCGTCGTCGAGGTCCACGTCCGGACGATCGACGACGGCCACGCCCTCGTCGTCGCGGTCACGGCCCCGGAGCGAGGTGGCCGCGGTCAGCAGACCCAGCTGTGGCAGCGGTCGGCCGACGGGTGGGTCGTCGCGGCCGCGCACGTCGCCGTGCCGGCCCCGGCGCACGACTCGCGGGTGTGGCGCGTCGTGGGCGATCCCCTCGTGCGTCCCACCGGTGCGGGTCCGCTCGACGGGGAGTCCGTCGCGGTCAAGGACCTGTTCGCGGTGGCCGGGCAGCCGGTCGGCGCCGGCAACCCCCGCTGGATCGAGCGGGCGCCGGTCGAGACCGCGCACGCCGGCGCGGTGCGCACGCTGCTCGGCGCCGGCGCGTCGGTTCGCGGCATCGCGCGCACCGACGAGTTCGCGTACAGCCTCGCCGGCACCAACGCCCACCACGGCACGCCCCCCAACCCGCAGGCGCCCCGGCGGATCTCGGGCGGTTCCAGCTCGGGTTCGGCCTCGGCGGTGTCGCTCGGGCACGCCACGATCGGGCTCGGCACCGACACCGGGGGCTCGATCCGGGTCCCCGCCGCGTACCAGGGCCTGTACGGCCTGCGCCCGACCCACGGCGCCGTCACGACCTCGGGACTGATGCCGCTCGCTCCGTCGTTCGACACCGTCGGGTGGCTCACTCGCGACGCCGGCGTCCTGGCGAAGGTCGGCGCGGTCCTGCTGCCCGAGGCGGCGCCGCGGGCGGTCGACGACGTCGTCGTGGTCCCCGAGCTCCTGGGGTTGGCCGAGCCCGACGTGCGAGCGGCGGTCGAGCGGTTCGTCGCGGACTGGGGCGGCCCGGTCGTCGAGTCGTGGGACGTGCCCACGACCGCGTGGGCCGAGGCGTTCCGGGTGCACCAGGCCGCCGAGGCGTGGGCGAGCCACGGCCGCTGGCTGACGGGCCGTCTCGACAGCCTGGGGTCGGACGTCCGGGAGCGGTTCGAGGCCGCGGCGCAGATCGGTCCCGAGGAGACCGCGGCCGCGGCGCGTGCGGTCGCCGAGGCACGCGCCACGATCCGCGACCTGGTCGGCGACCGGATCGTCGTGCTGCCGTCGGCGCCGTCCGTCGCACCGCTGGTCGGATCCGACCTCGGCGCCGTTCGGTCGGCCACGCTGCAGCTGACCTGCGTCGCGGGCCTCGGTGGGCTGCCCGCGCTGAGCATCCCGGTCACGACGACGGCCGGTCTCCCGGCCGGTGTCTGCCTGGTCGCCGCGCCCGGTCGCGACCGTGACCTGCTGGAGCTCGCGCAACGGATATAGCAGACCTTTTACGCGGCTGAAACGATCGTTGCAGCCGCCGTAACAGCGCGGTCCTAGCGTCTCCGGAGAGGGAGGCGCAGATGGACATCGCGACGTTCGACGAGGCACCCGCCGACGCGGCGGCCGCCTTGCTGCGTGCCTGTGCCGACGTCGACGCCTGGGTCGAGACCCTCGTCGCCGAGCGACCCTTCGGCTCGGTCGAGGCCCTGCTCGGCCGGGCCGACGTGCTGGCGGGCGACTGGACGCCGGACCAGGTCGACGCCGCTCTCGCGGACCACCCGCGGATCGGCGAGCGGCACGCCGGTGCCGGAACCAGCGCGGCGCTCTCGGGCCGTGAGCAGTCCGGAGTCGACACCTCGACCGAGACCGCGGCCAGGCTGGCCGCTGGCAACGCCGCGTACGAGGAGCGGTTCGGCCGGGTGTTCCTCGTCCGCGCCGCCGGCCGCGGGACCGGCGAGATCCTCGCGCTGCTCGAGCAGCGACTGACCCACGACCCCGACACCGAGCTGGCCGTGACGGCCCAGCAGCTCCGCGAGATCGCCGTGCTGCGACTGAAGGGACTGCTGACGTGACCACGCTGTCCACCCACGTGCTCGACGCCGCGCTCGGCGTGCCGGCCGCCGACCTGGAGGTGCGGCTCGACGACGAGCCCGCGACCGTGACGGACGCCGACGGGCGGGTGGGGCGGGTCGGTGAGGTCGGGCCCGGCGCCCACGTGCTCACCTTCGCGACCGGCGCCTGGTTCGGCGCCCAGGGGCGCGACACGTTCTTCCCCTCGGTGCAGATCGCGTTCGAGGTCGACCCGGGCCAGGAGCACTACCACGTGGCGCTCCTGCTGAGCCCGTTCGCGTACACCATCTACCGAGGGAGCTGAGCATGGCCGACGGCGACATCGTCCTGGGACCCAACCAGTACGGCAAGGCGGAGAACCGGCTGGTCCGCATCACGCGCGACACCGACCGCCACGAGATCGAGGACCTGAACGTCACGTCGCAGCTGCGCGGCGACTTCGTGGCGTGCCACACCGACGGCGACAACAGCCAGGTCGTCGCGACCGACACCCAGAAGAACACCGTGTACGCGTTCGCCAAGGAGCACGGCGTCCACTCGCCGGAGCAGTTCCTGCTGACGCTCGGCGACCACTTCGTGACCGGCTTCGAGTGGGTGACCGGCGGGCGCTGGGAGGCCGAGCTGTACTCCTGGGAACGGATCGCGGTCGACGGGCAGCCGCACGACCACGCGTTCGTGCGTTCGGGACGGGAGACGCGGACCACGGTGGTGCAGCGCGACGGCGACGACACGTGGGTGGTCTCGGGCTTCAAGGACGCCACGGTGCTGAAGTCGACCGGCTCGGAGTTCCACGGCTTCCCGCGCGACCGCTACACGACCCTCGTCGAGACCACCGACCGCATCCTCGCCACGTCCGTCACGGTGTGGTGGCGCTACGCGGCGGCCCAGAACGACGACTGGAACGCCAGCTACGACGCGATCAGGACGGTGCTCCTCGAGACGTTCGCGAGCGTCCACTCGCTCGCCCTGCAGCAGACCATCTTCGCGATGGGCAAGGCCGTGCTCGAGCAGTTCCCCGAGGTCGCCGAGGTCAAGCTGTCGTGCCCCAACAAGCACCACTTCCTGGTCGACCTGGCGCCGTTCGGTCTCGACAACCCGAACGAGGTGTTCTTCGCCGCCGACCGCCCCTACGGACTGATCCAGGCCACGGTCCAGCGCGAGGGCACGCCCGACGCGCCCGAGGCCTGGGCCACCGTTCCCGGGTTCTGCTGATGCGTCTCGACGCGGTCCAGGCCCAGCGGGTGCTGGTCGACGGCACCTTCCGCCCCGCCACGGTGACGGTCCACCGCGGGCGGGTCGCGTCGATCGACCCGATCGACCGGACGCCCGACGGCCTCGTGCTGCACGTGCCCGACAGCGCGTACCTCGTGCCCGGTGTCGTCGACACCCACGTCCACATCAACGAGCCCGGGCGCACCGATTGGGAGGGCTTCCACTCGGCGACCGAGGCGGCGGCGCTCGGCGGCGCCACGACGCTGGTCGACATGCCGCTCAACTCGATCCCGCCCACCACGACGATCGACGGTCTGAAGGTCAAGCAGGAGGCGGCGCGCGACCAGCTGATGGTCGACGTCGGGTTCTGGGGCGGCGCGGTGCCGGGCAACGTGCCCGACCTCGAGCCGTTGTGGGAGGCCGGCGTCTTCGGCTTCAAGTGCTTCCTCAGCCCGTCGGGCGTCGACGAGTTCCCGCCGCTGGACCGATCCCAGTTCCTGGCCGCCCTGCGCGAGATCGCCCGTTTCGACGGGTTGATGATCGTGCACGCGGAGGACGGTGACGTCCTCGACAGCACGCCGGCGCCGGGCAGCCGGTCGTACCGCGACTTCGTGCTGTCGCGTCCCGACGAGTCCGAGATCGCCGCGATCCAGCAGGTCATCGACGGCGCCCGCGAGACCGGTGCCCGGGTGCACGTGCTCCACCTGAGCAGCGCCAAGGCGCTCGACATCATCGCCGACGCCCGCGCAGAGGGCCTGCGGCTGACGGTCGAGACGTGCCCGCACTACCTGACGTTCAGCGCCGAGACGATCCCCGACGCGGCGCCGCAGTTCAAGTGCTGCCCGCCGATCCGCGACACCGGCAACCGCGAGGCGTTGTGGCAGGCGCTGCGCGACGGCCTGATCGACTGCATCGTCAGCGACCACTCGCCGTCGACCGTCGCCGAGAAGGTCAAGGGCGACGGCGACCTGCAGCAGGCCTGGGGCGGCGTGTCGGGGCTGCAGGTCGGCTTCAGCGCCCTGGCGCAGGAGGCCCGGCGCCGGGCGATCCCGCTGGCGGACCTGAGTCGGTGGATGTCGACCGCCACGGCCGACCTGGTCGGCCTGACCCAGAAGGGACGCATCGCGGTCGGCGCCGACGCCGACTTCGCGGTGTACGACACGAACGCGGAGTTCCGGATCGAGGCCACGCGGCTGGCGCACAAGAACCCCATCTCGGCCTACGACGGCCTGCGGTACGGCGGGCGGGTCACCACGTCGGTCATCCGTGGCGACGTCATCGACGTCGAGGCCACCAACCACCGCTTCGGCCGGCAGCTGCGCCGGCCCGAGGCCTGAGGACGAAGGACGCATGAGCGCACCTGTGAATCCGCCCCCGCGACTGCTGATGGGGCCCGGCCCGATCACCGCCGATCCGCGTGTCCTGCGGGCGATGTCGTCGCCGCTCGTCGGCCAGTACGACCCGTGGATGACCGACGCCATGACCGAGGTCATGGCGCTGTACCGCGACGTGTTCCGGACGGGGAACGAGCAGACGTTCCTCGTGGACGGCACGTCTCGCGCCGGCATCGAGGCGGCCCTGGTGTCGCTGCTGGAGCCGGGCGACCGGGTGCTGGTGCCGGTGTTCGGCCGGTTCGGCCACCTGCTGGCCGAGATCGGCGAGCGCTGCGGTGCCGAGGTCCACACGATCGAGACCGCGTGGGGCACCGTGTTCGCACCGGAGCAGATCGAGGAGGCGGTGGCCCGGGTGCGCCCGAAGGTGCTCGCGGTGGTGCAGGGCGACACCGCGACCACGATGCTCCAGCCGCTGGAGGACCTCGGCGAGATCTGCCGGCGCCACGACGTGCTGCTGTACTGCGACGCCACCGCCTCGCTCGGCGGCAACGCGTTCGAGACCGACGCGTGGGGCGTCGACGTCGTGACCGCGGGTCTGCAGAAGTGCCTGGGTGGTCCGTCGGGCAGCGCGCCGATCACGATCTCGCCGCGCGCGGTCGAGGTCATCGAGGGGCGCCGGCACGTCGAGGCCGGCATCGCCGAGAGCCGCGACGTCGGTCGGGGCGTGAGGATCGCGAGCAACTACTTCGACCTCGCGATGATCATGGACTACTGGGGCCCG
>JALRKU010000485.1 GCA_023254755.1 Aeromicrobium sp.
CGCGACCGCGCCGCCGTGGACCAGGCGCTGGAGCGGGTCGCTCTGGTCCACCGCCGCACGTCACCGGTCAGCGAGCTGTCGGGCGGGCAGCAGCAGCGGGTGCTGATCGCCCGAGCCCTGGCCACCGAGGCCGAGCTGCTCGTCATGGACGAGCCGACCGCCGGCGTCGACCACGACAACCAGCACGACCTCGCGACCCTGCTCGGTGACCTCGTGTCCGACGGGACGTCGGTCCTGCTGGTCGCCCACGAGCTCGGGCCGATGGGGCCGCTGGTCGATCGCGCCGTGGTGCTGGCCGACGGTCGGGTCCGCCACGACGGCCCGGTCGACGAACGGCTCGACGAGGCCCTCGGGCACGCGGCGCACCTGCACCTGCACGGCTCGGAGCCGCCGCGTGAAGAGGGCATCCCGGGAGAGGGGGCCTGGTGATGCTGGAGCTGCTCGACTACGACTTCATGCGTCGCGCCCTGCTCGCCGCCGTGTTCACCGGGCTCGCGGCCCCGGCCATCGGCGTGTTCCTGGTCCACCGGCGCCTCGCCCTGCTCGGCGACGGCCTCGGGCACGTCGCCCTCACCGGCGTCGCGCTCGGTCTGCTCACCGGCGTCGCGCCCATCGCCACGGCCGTCGCGGTGGCGGCGCTCGGCGCGCTCCTCATCGAGGTGCTGCGCGCCAAGGGCCGCACGAGCGGCGACGTCGCCCTCGCGATGCTGTTCTACGGAGGCATCTCCGGCGGCGTGCTGCTGGCCAACTTCGCCGACGAGAGCGCAGCCAGCCTCAACGCGTACCTGTTCGGCTCGATCACCACGGTGTCGTCGGGTGGTCTGGTGCTCGTCGGCGTGCTCGGCGTCGTGATCGTCGCGCTGTGCCTGGGCCTGTCGCCGCAGCTCTTCGCCGTCTGCCAGGACGAGAAGCACGCCCGGGTCAGCGGGTTGCCCGTGTGGCTGCTCAGCGCCCTGATCTCCGTGCTCGCCGCGGTCACCATCACCGTCGCGATGCGCACGGTCGGGCTGCTGCTGGTCTCGGCGCTGATGGTCGTGCCCGTCGCGGCGGCGCAGCAGGTCACCCGCAGCTTCCGGGCGACCCACCTGGCCGCGATGGTCATCGGCCTGCTCGCGGCCCTCGGTGGAGTCGTGGCCAGCTACCAGGTCGAGACCTCCCCGGGTCCGACCATCGTGATGCTCGCGATCGGCGCCTTCGCCGTGCTCGCGATCGTCGGAGCGCTGCGGCGCCGCGTCTCGCCACGCACCACCGAGTAGATTCGACCCGGCACGTCGACGGCGTGCCCGCACCGCAGATCCCGTCTCGCAGAGGAGGCCCGATGACCGAGACCCAGCGCAACACCCGGCAGCGCCGGGCCGTGTCGGCGATCCTGGCCGACCTCGACGGATTCGCCAGCGCGCAGGAGATCCACGACGCGCTGCGCCACAAGGGCGAGTCGGTCGGCCTGTCCACCGTCTACCGCAACCTGCAGTCGCTGGCGGACGCCGCCGAGGTCGACGCGCTGCGCAGCGACGACGGCGAGGTGCTGTACCGCCGCTGCAGCTCGGGCCACCACCACCACCTGGTGTGCCGGTCCTGCGGCCGCACGGTCGAGGTCGAGGGGCCGACCGTCGAGACGTGGGCCGACGGCGTGGCTGCGACCCATGGGTTCAGCGACGTCTCGCATACGCTCGAGATCTTCGGCACCTGCTCCAGCTGCGCCCGCTGATGACCGTCGCGACCACGGTCCTCGACCGGTCGCAGTGGGGCCCGCTGGCCGAGGCGCACCGGCGCCGCGCCGAGCAGTGGACCGTCCCGCACCGCGCCCGCCGTGACCGCCGGGAGAAGCACCCCGTCGACGACTTCCTGTGGGAGTACTACGACCTCGGTCCGGGGCGACTCGAGCGATGGCACCCCGGCCTCGGCGTCGCGCTCGCCGACGCCCCGGAGTACGCGACGCTCGGCGGGTACGTGGAGCGCGGCGGCATCGTGACGGTCGACCCCGCCCGGGTCGAGCGCCGACGCCCCGGACTGACGTGGACCCGCGACCTGCTCGCCCGCACCGCGACCCGTCCGCTCCATCGCGGCTGCTTCGGTTTGCACGAGTGGGCCATGGTCTACCGCGACCGCGACGTCCGCCACCCCCAGCTGACCCTGCGCCTCGGCGCCGAGGGCACCGACCACGTGGTCGAGAGCCATCGCATCTCGTGCACGCACGTCGACGCCTTCAGGTTCTTCACCGACGCCGCGAGGCCACTGAACGACCGCCCGCTCGGCCGCCCCGACCAGCTCGGCGCCGAGCAGCCCGGGTGCCTGCACGCCACGATGGACCTGTACAAGGCCGCATACCGGCTGCTGCCGTTCGTCGACGCCTCGATCGTGCTCGACACGTTCGAGCTCGCGCTCGACGTGCGGCGGGTCGACATGCGCGCCTCTCCGTACGACGTCAGACCTCTCGGCCTGGCCCCCATCGCGATCGAGACGGCGGCGGGCAAGGCGGAGTACCTCGCGCACCAGGAGTCGTTCGCCGATCGCGCCGCCCCGCTGCGCCGACGGCTCGTCGAGCTCCACGACGCCGTGCTGGCCGGCTGACGTCGACTCCGACGCGCCGGGTCAGAGGTCGCGGGTCTGGTGGGTGCAGAGGCACACCTTGTTGCCCTCGGGATCGGCGAGCACCCAGAAGCGAGGGGCCGCGGCGTCGCTGACCAGCGTTCCTCCTGCGCCGAGGGCGGCCTCG
This sequence comes from Aeromicrobium sp., assembly GCA_023254755.1. Lineage (GTDB taxonomy): Bacteria > Actinomycetota > Actinomycetes > Propionibacteriales > Nocardioidaceae > Aeromicrobium. The sequence goes on from JALRKU010000485.1 coordinate 2,717, forward strand.
ATGCGCCGGTCGACCTGCTCGGGCGGCACCCACAGGTCGAGGTGGAAGCGCTGCCGCGGCTCGGCGTGCGGCTCGGTGCGCTGCAGCCACAGGTTCGGGAGCACGCCCTCGGGATCGCTCACCTCGTCGTCGCCGCTCTCGGTCATGCCGAGCACGGCGGCCCAGAAGGGCCGGACGGCGTCGAAGTCGGCCGCGTCGAGTCCGATCTCCATGCGCTGCACGACGGACGGGTCGGCCGTGATGCCGAGCGACGTCGCGATCTCGCTGATCCGGCGGGCCAGGTCGACGTCTCGGGCGGTCTTGCCGCCGACGTCGTGACTGGTGAGCAGCACGTGGACGCTGCCGTACGTGAGGGTGACGTCGGGGTGGTGGTTCGCCTCCTCGGCCGCGTCGCCGATCGCCGCGACGAACCGCAGGCCCGTCGCGAAGTCACCGGTGCGGAACCGGGCCTCGATCGCTCCGTACATCGCGCGCCAGTCGTCGATCCCCGCCGCGGCGACCTGGTCGCCCGTCAACACCTCGTCAGCCATGCCTCCACCGTGCCACCCGCCGCCCACCATCTCTACCCTGATGGGGTGACCGATGAGCTCCACGTCGTCCCGGGCGACCAGCTGACCGCGGCCGACGTCTACGGGATCTGGAAGATCCGCGACGTGGTGTTCGCGGTCGAGCAGCAGGTCGACGAGCCCGACGTCGACGACCTCGACCTGCTCGCCACCACCACGCACCTGTGGTTCGCCGACGAGCACGGTCCGACCAGCTACGTGCGCTTCCTGACGCACGAGGACCCCTGGCGTCTCGGGCGGGTCTGCACCCGCAAGGAGCACCGCGGCCTGGGCCTGTCCGGTCGGCTCATCGAGGAGTGCCACGATCGATGGGGCCACCGCCCGATCAAGATCGGCGCCCAGTCCTACCTGGAGCAGTGGTACGCGCGGTACGGCTACGTCACGTGCGGCGAGCACTACGACGACGCCGGCATCGACCACGTGCCGATGCTGCGGGCCGCCGACGCCTGAGGAGGATCTCAGCCGAGGTCCTTGACGGCGTTGACGGCCTCGACGAAGTCGCCGTCGGCCCGAGCCGCGAAGTCGTCGACCGCCGTGAGCGCCGCCGCGTGCTCGTCGCCGTAGCTGAAGGTGTAGGCCCGGCCCGCGTCGATGCTGTCGGCGAGAGCGGTGGCGCCGTCGATGACGGACTGGATCGCGACACGGGTCAGCTCGGCGGCCTGCTCGGCGCCCTTCGGGACGTCGACCGCGGCGAACTCGTCACGGGCCTTCACGAACGTCGGGATCAACGAGCCGCGCACCTGTGCGCTGCTGCTGATGACCGTCCCGTCGACGTAGTCGCTGGCCCGCAGCTGCAGCACCTCGGTCGCCGCGCCGACGAACGCCTGGTCGGCCTGCGCCTTCTTCAGCGCCCGCGCGAGGCCGCGGTACGGGTCCAGCAGCGTCTCGGCGACCCGCTGCGCCTCGGCGTACGTGGTCGACTGCTCCATCGCGTCCTGGTCGGTCGTGCCGAGCTCGGGCGGATCGGCCGCCGCGGTCCGCAACGCCCTGCGCAGCGAGGCCGGGCTGTCGGCGTCGGCCTCCTTCAGCGCCTTCGCGATCTCGGCGCGGTAGGTCGCGACGTCGCTCAGGTAGTCCGCGGCGAGGTCGTCGGCCGCCTCGATCCTGTCGGACTGTCGCTGGCTCTCCAGGACGACGTAGCCACCCACTCCCGCGCCGAGCAGCACCGTGACCACGACCGGGAGGACGAGGGCCCAGCGACGGCGATGCGGGGAGGCGTCCTGCACCGGGCCAGTGTCGCTCAGGCGCCGGCCGGCGTCACGTGGTGGCGCCGCAGGCCCGACGTCAGAGCGTCGACCAACGCCTCCCACGACGCCTCGATGATGTTGGCGCCGACCCCGACGGTGACCCACGAGTCCTTGCCGTCCGAGGTCTCGATCAGCACCCGCGTGATCGCGTCGGTGCCGTGCCCCTGGTCGAGGATCCGCACGCGGAAGTCGATCAGGTGGAACCGGGCCACGTCGGGGTACACCCGCTCGATCGCCTGGCGGAGCGCGTGGTCGAGGGCGTTGACGGGGCCGTTGCCCTCGCCGACCACCACGAGGCGCTCTCCCCCGGCGTGCAGCTTGACGGTGGCCTCGGCCGCGGCGTGGCCCAGCGACGATCCGCCCCGACCGGACTCCGCGGTGACCCGCCACGACTCGACGTCGAAGAACGACGGACGTTGGCCGTCCATCTCCTCGGCGACCAGCAGCTCGAACGAGGCGTCGGCCGCCTCGAACGTGTAGCCCTCCTGCTCCATCCGCTTGACGCGGTCGGTCAGCCGGGAGAGCCGGTCAGGGTCCGCAGCCAGGTCGTAGCCGAGCTCCTTGCCCTTGAGCTCGATCGTGGCGCGGCCCGCCATCTCCGAGACGAGCAGGCGCATGTCGGTGCCGACGAGGGCCGGGTCGATGTGCTGGTACAGGTCGGGGTCGACGCGGATCGCGCTGGCGTGGAGCCCCGCCTTGTGGGCGAACGACGAGACACCGGTGTACGGCTGCCGGGCCGACGGCGGGTAATTGGTGATCTCGGCGATCGCGTGCGAGATGCGGGTCGCGTCGGCCAGCCGTCCGGCGGGCAGGACGGGACGGTCGAGCTTGAGCTCGAGGTTCGCGACGCACGTGACGAGGTCGGCGTTGCCGGTCCGCTCGCCGTAGCCGTTGATGCAGCCCTGCAGGTGGGTCGCGCCCGCCAGCACCGCCGCCATCGAGTTGGCGACGGCGCATCCGGTGTCGTTGTGCGCGTGGATGCCGAGGCGCACGCCCAGCGACATCACGTCGGCCACGACGTCGGTGACGACGTGGGGAAGCATCCCGCCGTTGGTGTCGCAGAGCACGGCGACCTCGGCGCCGGCCTCCGCCGCCGTGCGGACCACCTCGAGCGCGTAGTCGCGGTGGTCGAGGTAGCCGTTGAAGAAGTGCTCGAGATCGACGAACACGCGCTGGCCCTCGGCTGTCAGGTGCGCGACCGTGTCGCGGACCATCGCGAGGTTCTCCTCCAGCGTGGTGCGCAGCGCGAGCTCGACGTGCCGGTCGTGGCTCTTGGCCACGAGGGTCACGACCGAGGCGCCCGACTCCCGCAGAGCGGCGACCAGCGGGTCGTCCGCGGCCGCGACGTTCGGGCGGCGGGTCGAGCCGAACGCGGCGAGCGTCGCGTGCTTCAGGTCGAGCTCCTTGGCCGCCAGGGCGAAGAACTCGGTGTCCTTCGGGTTCGAGCCGGGCCAGCCACCCTCGATGTAGCCGACCCCGAGGTCGTCGAGGTGACGGGCGATGTGCAGCTTGTCCTGGACCGAGAGGTTCAGGCCCTCCTGCTGCGCGCCGTCGCGCATCGTCGTGTCGTAGACGTGGAAGTCCGCGGCGGCCTGGTGTCCGCTGCTCGGGGTGGTGTTCACGGTCTCGTCCTCGGTTCGTTCGATCGCACGACATCGGTCGGGGCAACAAAAAAGCCCCCCGGGGTCGGGAGGCCGCGCGCTGGGGAGGTGGTTCTCAGGCCCCGGCGCGCCCGTCAATGATGATCGCGATCTGCTGCACGGCCAGAAGTCTAGACTGGTCGGCCATGGCGAACAACACGCGGATCGTCCCGGTGCCCGACCGTTGTCGCACCGTCCACGGCGTCTACTCCTCCACGGCGTCCACCGCCGACGCCGGGATCGAGGCGCCGCCCGCGGTGCTGCTGAGGCACTTCGGCGCCTCCGAGGCCGACCTGGCCCGCCTGGCCGACCGTCCGCACTCCCGCGCCGTGGTCACCGACGTGCCGGTCGCGGAGGCCGCCGACGCGCTGCTCGAGGCACGCCTGCGCGCCCTCGACCTGGCGGGCACCGACGGCGTCGTCGTGGACCTGGCCGTGCCCCGCATCGTCACGCACGACGCCGGCGCGGCCGACCTGTCGGTCGCGGCCCAGTGGGTCGCGTTCGAGCTCGACGCCGACCGGCTCCGGTCCCGCGGGCTCGAGGCGTTCGGCCTGCCCGAGATGGTCGTCGACGTCGCCGATCCCGGGTCCACGGCCGCGGTGCTCGCGATCGTCACCGGTCTGGCCCACCGGCTGATCGCCGAGTGGCCCGCCAACGACCCCGTCGGACCGGCGTCGGTCACGCTGCGCGACGTGGCCCGCGGCTTCGGCGACCCCGCGGCCGACGACGCCCCCGTCGTCCCGGCCCTCGACCTGCTCGTCTCCTACGCCTCCGGCGAGCTCCTCGTCACCCTCCTCGACGACCCCACCACCCTCTTCCCCCGCTGACGAGTCACTAGTTTCCGGTGACGAGTCACTGGTTTCCGGTCACGAGTCACCAGTTTCCGGTGACGAGTCACAAGATTCCGGTGACGAGCCAAGAGGGTCGAACCACCGCACCA
>JALRKU010000492.1 GCA_023254755.1 Aeromicrobium sp.
CGGGCCATGGGATCCCTTCGGATCTCGTTCCCGCTCTTCCGAAGAAGTGCGTGGCTCATTTGTATGCCTGCCGGACACCTCCCGGCAAGGGAATTTTCCAACGAATTCCAGGAAGTTCCTGCGTCCACAGGGTTGCCCACAGAATGGGTGACGTCACCCACAGGACACCGGGGGTTACCCACAGAACCGTCCACAGCGGCGGTGGAGAACCGGGTCAGAACAGGTGCGACACGGCGTGGATCGTCAGGCCCGCGAGTCCGCCCACGACGGTCCCGTTGATCCGGATGAACTGCAGGTCCCGGCCCACATGCAGCTCGATCCGCTCGGCCGTCTCCTCCCCGTCCCAGCGGTTGACCGTCGACGAGATCACCGAGGCGACCTCGGTACCGTAGTTGGTCACCGCGTAGGCCGCCACGTCCGAGAGCCGACCGTCGAGACGACGAGCGAGGTCGTCGTCGTCGATGAGGCGTCGGCCCAGCTTCTCGACCTCCTCGACGGCTCGTGCGCGAAGCAGTCCGTCCTCGTCCTGCAGCGACCCGACGAGCGCCCGACGCAGCGCGTCCCACAGGCGGACCGACGTGTCGATGATCCGCGGCTGGGTGAGCACCCGGTTCTTGAGCCGCTCGAACCGTTCCATCGTCGACGGATCGTGCTGCAGGTCGCGCGCCAGGTCGGCCAGCCAGTGGTCCAGCGCCTGGCGGGCACGGTGGTCGGGCGTCTGGGAGATCTCGTGCGCCCAGGCCACCACCTGCTTGTGGACCCACCGCGACGCGCGCTTGTCGAGCCACTCCGGGGTCCACAGCGGTGCGCGTTCCTCGATCAGGGCCGCCACCTCGTCCTCGTGGGCCAGCAGCCACTGACTCAGCTCGTCGAGCGCCAGGTCGACCAGACCGTCGTGCGCCCGATCGCGGAGGATCTCCTCGAGCAGCTGACCCGCCGCGGGGCTCAGCGGCTCCTCGCGCAGCCGCGGGACCAGTGCCTGCTCGATGATCGCGGCGACGTCGCTCTCCGACACGTGCGACAGCCCGTCGGCCAGCACTCGCGAACCCTCGACCACGATGCGCTCGGCGTGACCCCCGCTCACGAGCCACTCCCCGACCCGCCGGCTCACCCCCGCGGACTCGATGCGCTCGCGGATCACCTCCTCGCGCAGGAAGTTCTCCGCGACGAACTCCTCGAGGCTCGCCCCGAGGGACTCCTTGCGCTTCGGGATGATCGCCGTGTGCGGGATCGGGAGCCGCAGCGGATGCCGGAACAGCGCCGTGACGGCGAACCAGTCGGCGATGGCTCCCACCATGCCGGCCTCGGCGGCGGCGTTGACGTAGCCCTGCCACCCGCTCTCGCCGTACGTGACGACGTAGACCAGCGCTGCGAGGAGCAGCAGCGACAACGCGACGGCGCGCATCCGGCGCAACCCGCGCAGACGACCGGCGTCGGCCTCGCTGAGCCGGAGCGCCAGCGGCTCCTGGACGGTGGACGTGGTCGTCGACGAAGTGCCGGTCACGCGTCCATTGTGGGGGCCTCGCGCCGCTCTGGCCTGGCTAGACTCTCCGCCATGAGCTTCAACGAGGGCGCCTCGCTCGACACCAGCGAGGTCACCGGGGGCAGTCGAGGCCGATCGGGCATGGTCATCGGCGGCGGCGCGGGCGGCATCATCCTGCTCGTGCTGAGCCTGCTCCTGGGCCAGAACCTCACGGGCGGCACCAACCCGTTCGACACCAGCCAGGTCGCGACCGGCGGCACCGAGGGCGACACGGTCGACTTCTCGCAGTGCAAGACCGGCGCCGACGCCAACCGCGACACGACGTGCCGGATCATCGGCACGGTCAACAGCGTGCAGGACTACTGGCGCGAGGCGCTCCCGGCTGACGTCCAGCGGCAGTACCAGGACGCCAAGACGGTGATCTACTCCGGCGCGACCCAGTCGGCGTGCGGCACGGCGTCGAACCAGACGGGGCCGTTCTACTGCCCGTCCGACGAGCTCATCTACATCGACGCCAGCTTCTTCGACGAGCTGACCAGCCGCTTCGGCGCGGACGACGGGGCGCTCGCGCAGGAGTACGTCGTGGCCCACGAGTACGGCCACCGCGTGCAGCACCTGCTCGGCATCCTGCAGAAGGGCCAGGACGGCCAGACCGGCCCGCAGAGCGGCGGCGTGCGCATCGAGCTGATGGCCGACTGCATGGCCGGCGTGTGGGCGCACCACGCAGCCACGACCGAGGACGACGAGGGCAACACGCTCCTGAAGCCGCTCACGCAGGCCGACATCCGCTCGGCGCTCTCGGCGGCCGCGGCGGTCGGCGATGACCACATCCAGGAGTCGCTGGGTGGCGGCAACGTCAACCAGGACTCGTGGACCCACGGATCGAGCGAGTCGCGGCAGAAGTGGTTCCTGACGGGCTACGAGCAGGGCACCGTCAACGCCTGCGACACGTTCAGCACGAACGACCTGTGAGCGACCGCTCCAGAGGCTCGGAGCGCCGGTACGGCGTCGAGGTCTGGATCGTCCTCGGGCTGTCGCTCGGGGCTTCGGGGGTCTACGCCGTCGTCAGCCTGATCCGCAAGGCCACGCTGCCCGGAGGGCTGCGCGACCAGACGGCGACGCTGAACGCGTCCCGCGACGACCGAGAGATCTTCGACCTCGTCTACCAGCTGCTCGGCATCGGCTTCGCCCTGGTGCCGGTCGCGCTCGCGATCTACCTGCTCAGCCTCGACCCCGTCCGTGAGAAGGTCTCGGCGCGCCTGGGCATCGGGCGGAACCGGCCGGGTGCCGACCTGCTGTGGGGCCTGGCGCTGGCCGCCGGCATCGGTCTGCCTGGCCTGGGGCTGTACTTCGCCGGGCGCGCGCTCGGCCTGACGACCGACGTGATCCCGGCGCCCGACGCCGCGTACTGGTGGACCGTCCCGGTGCTGGTGCTCGCCGCGGTCCAGAATGCGGTGCTCGAGGAGGTCGTGGCGGTCGGCTACCTGATGACGCGGCTGGCCCAGCGGTCCTGGAGCGTCCCCGCCCAGATCGTGACGTCCGCTGCGCTCCGGGCCAGCTACCACCTCTACCAGGGCGTCGGACCCGGGCTCGGCAACTTCGTGATGGGCCTGGTGTTCGGCTACTGGTACCACCGCACGCGCCGGGTCATGCCGCTCGTCGTGGCCCACACGGTGCTCGACGTCGTCGCGTTCGTCGGCTACCTGTGGTTCGCCGAGGCGCTGGGCCTGCGATGAAGATCCTGCTTCCTCCCGAGCTGCCGATCACCGACCGGGCCGACGAGATCGCGGCGGCCCTGCGCGACCACCAGGTCGTCGTGGTCGCGGGTGAGACCGGATCGGGCAAGACCACGCAGCTGCCCAAGATCGCGTACTCGCTCGGCCGACGGACCATCGCGCACACGCAGCCCCGGCGGATCGCCGCCCGGTCGGTGGCCCGCCGCATCGCCGACGAGTGCGAGGTGGAGCTCGGTTCCGAGGTCGGCTACGCGGTCCGGTTCGACGACCAGTCGCGACGCGACACGGCGATCCGGCTGGTCACCGACGGCCTGCTGCTGTCGGAGATCCACCACGACCGCGACCTGCGCCGCTACGACACGATCATCGTCGACGAGGCGCACGAGCGGTCGCTGTCGATCGACTTCCTCATCGGGTACCTCGCGACGCTGCTCCCCCGGCGCCCCGACCTCAAGGTCGTGGTCACGTCGGCCACGATCGACGTCCACCGCTTCGCCGAGGCCTTCGCCACCGATGGCACGCCGGCCCCCGTGATCGAGGTCAGTGGCCGCACGTACCCCGTCGAGGTCCGCTACCGGCCGCTCGAGGAGGCCGACTCCGGCGACCTGCTCGACGGCATCGCGTCGGCGATCGAGGAGCTGCCGACCACGGGCGACGTCCTGGTCTTCCTGCCCG
>JALRKU010000013.1 GCA_023254755.1 Aeromicrobium sp.
CGGCAGGCCAGCACCCGGCAGGCCAGCCGCCTGCCGCCCCGCCGGACCCCCAGGTCTGGCCCCAGCAGTGGGCGCAGCACCCCCAGCAGCCGTGGAGGCCGCCGGTCGACCCGCGCCGCGCCCCGCAGCCGGTGCGGACCCTGCTCCTGGTCACGATCATCGCGAGCGCGGCCGCCCTCGGCACCAGCGCGCTGTACCTGCTGATCTACGGCTTCGTCCCGCACGACGAGCTGGTCCGTTCGCAGCTGGAGTCGCCGTTCGCCGGGATGGTCGACATCACCGAGACCGAGGTCCGCCAGGCCCTGCGCACGACCGCCGTCATGAGCGGGATCGGCGTGGTGCTGAGCGCCGCGGCACTGGTCGCGGCGTGGGCGGTGCACCGTCGTCACCCTGCGGGACCGACGGCCCTGTTCGTCCTGTCCGTCGTCACGATCATCCTCGGCGCGCTGACGATCGTGGGCATCCCGTGGGCCGCCGGCGCGATCTGGGTGCTCGTCCTGCTCCGCCGCCCCGACGTCCGCCGCTGGATGGCCGATCGTCCCGCTCGCCAGCCCTGAGGGGTGAGTCACGCCTGACATTCGCCGCCCATGCGCCGGGACTAGGCTGGTCCCATGACTGAGACACAGGGGGCAGCACGACCGCACGTGGTGGTCGTCGGCGGAGGTTTCGGCGGCATCGCGACGGTGCGCAAGCTCGCTCGTGCCGACGTCGATGTCACCCTCATCGACCGGCACACCTACAACACCTTCAACCCGTTGCTGTACCAGGTCGCCACCGCGAGCCTGAACCCCGGCGACATCACCTGGTTCCTGCGCGCCATCCGCGCCAAGCAGGACAACGTGCGCTTCCTGAAGGGGCAGGTCGACGCGATCGACCACGACGCGCGCACGATCCACCTCGACGGCGGCAACTCGGTCCACTACGACTACCTCGTGATCGGCGTGGGCGTCACGGCGAACTTCTTCGGCATCCCCGGTGCCCAGGAGTACTCGATGCCCCTGTACCGCCGGTCGCAGGCGCTCGCGGTGCGCGACAGGATGTTCGCCGCGCTCGAGGACGCCGCGGTCAACGGTCAGGACGAGGAGATGCGCATCGTCGTGGTCGGCGGCGGCGCCACCGGGGTCGAGACCGCGGGCGCGTTCGCCGAGCTCCGCAACAACGACATGCCCACCACGTACCCCGAGCTCGACCGCGACAGGATCCACATCGCGCTCGTCGAGATGATGCCCCACGTGCTGGGGCCGTTCCACCCCAAGCTGCGCGAGTACGCCAGGAAGTCGCTCGAGAAGCGCGACATCGACCTGCGCCTCGAGACCGCGGTCAAGGAGGTGCGCTCCGACGGCGTCCTCGTGGAGAAGGACGGCCAGGAGGAGTTCCTCAAGGCCGGCATCGTCGTGTGGGCCTCCGGCATCACGGCGCACCCGGTCATCGCCGACTGGGGCCTGCCGCAGGGCCGCGGCGGCCGGATCGAGGTCGACGCCCACCAGCAGGTGCGTGGTCGCGAGAACGTGTTCGCGATCGGCGACGTCTCGATCGACCCCGACAACCCGCTGCCCCAGCTGGCGCAGCCGGCGATCCAGGGCGGCAAGCACGTCGCGAAGATCATCAAGGCCGACCTGAAGGGCAAGCGCTCCAAGGTCAAGCCCTTCAAGTACAAGGACAAGGGCACCATGGCCACGATCGGCCGCTCGTCCGCGATCGCCGAGATCAAGTTCCTGCCGCGGCTCAAGGGCTTCCCGGCCTGGATCATCTGGGTCGGTCTGCACATCGCGACGCTGCTGGGCAACCGCAACCGGTTCGCGACGCTGATCAACCTGACCGCGAAGTACCTGTTGTGGGGCAGCCACAACGCGATCGTCGGCGAGACCCCGCCGATCGCCGCCAAGAAGCCCGCGCTCGTCGAGCCTCGACCGGCTCGGAAGAGGCCCGCCCGCAAGAC
>JALRKU010000072.1 GCA_023254755.1 Aeromicrobium sp.
GACCGACCCCCGCAGCAAAGAGCGCTGCGGGGGTCGATCCGTCTGCGGAGATGGCGGGATTTGAACCCGCGAGAGGTATCAACCTCAACCCGCTTAGCAGGCGGGCGCACTAGGCCACTATGCGACATCTCCTCGCTGCCACCGAAGCGGCAACCCAGGAAGGATACCGAGAGCCGATCGCTCGCGACGAATCGGGCGGCTACTGCGGAGCCGACGGATCGAAGCGCCGGTAGCCGTGGGCCGTGTTGAGACGGTCGTAGACCTCGCGGGTCAGCTCACCCGCGCGAGCGCCGACGTAGCCCGTCGGGAACGCGACGAGCGTGTCACCGCCACGATCGATGACCAGCCGGCCCGCGTCGTACGACACCTTCTCGACGTCGGTCCACCGCAGCGGCACCGGACGCACCGTGAGGGTGCCGCCCAGCGTGACCCCCTCGGCGTCGAGTCGCGCGACGACCGGCGGCCGCACCCACAGGAGCACCGCCCGCGCGGCCAGTCCGACTGCGACGAGCCAGGCGGTCAGCACCACCCACACCTGGTCGACGACCATCGACACCACGAGCGCGAGCCCGCACAGCAGCAGCGTGACACCGACCGCCTGCAGCACGAAGCGGCGGTCGAGTCGGTACACGGTGGGTGCGTCATCGGTGTTCAAGCAGAGGGGGCGGGATTCGAACCCGCGACTGACATCGCTGCCAGCGACCGCTTTCAAGGCGGTTCCGTTCGGCCACTCCGGCACCCCTCCTGGCGAATGCCAGCCGCCATCCTAGCGAGAGCGGACGGAGGGGGTCAGCGCAGCGGGGCGAACCGTCCCGGCTCGACCCGCTCGGGCTGCTCGAACTGTCGCGCCGCCCGCGCCGACCGCTCGACCGTGACCTGCGACCGCACCAGCAGACCGACGACCAGACCGAGCACCATCGAGTACACCGCCGACAGCCCGATGTACGTGGGGAAGGCGCCCGGCGACACCAGCGACGTGGTGAGCACCGACGTGCCGACCACCGCGAACACCAGGGCCCACCAGCCCTCGCGACGCCGCGACCGCATGCTCACACCCACGACCAGCGCCGGGAAGCCGAGCAGCACCTCGACCGGACGCGGCACGCCGTGGAACGTCTCGCGGGCCCACACCACGACGTCGGTGAACGCGTCGACGATCGCCTGCGAGCCGTGCGTCCGCACGAAGCTGGAGTAGGCCAGCACCAGCAGCAGCAGCGCCGCACCGCCGACGAGGATGAGGAAGTTCTGGCGCCCCAGACCGTGCAGACCGGCGCCGAGGCTCCACACCAGCGCGATCGCGATGCCGAGCGCCGCCGCCAGCACGATGAGGTTGAAGCGCTGGTAGTTGACGGTGGCGTTCCACGCCGCCACACCGAGCGTTCCGCTCAGCGCCGCGAACAACGCCAGCAGGTACTCGCGCACCACGGCGGGCACGGTCGCGGCCGGCCGGGTGACCAGGACCGACCACACCGCCGCGGTGACAGCCGTGACGACCGCCGAGGACGCCAGGAGGGCATGGCTCTCCACCGCGACCGCGGCACCGCCGAGCAGGACCACCGGCACGACCCACAGACGCATGTGCCCTCCGGCGCGGTGCACCAGGCCCACCGTGAAGACGATCATGAGCAGCGCTGCGCACGGGCGGGCGATCCAGTCCGGCGCCGGCACGTCGACGACGGCGGTGGCCGCACCGATCGTGGCGACGACCCAGACGACGAACACCCCGGCCATCACCAGCTGGGCGAGCTCGGGCGACGCGATGCGGGGGACGCGGGTCGGGACGTCGTACTCGACGGGCACCGACGCGTCGAGTCGACGACGGCCGGCGACGGGCTTGGTCTTGGGGACGGCCCGCCGCGACGTCTGCTGTCTCGACATCAACGGATCCTCCGGTTCGCCAGCGACGGGTTGACGTCGCGGACCGCCGAGACGGTACCAGGGTCGACCGTGGCCACGAGCGTCTCGTCGCCGTCGCCCGCCTCGGCGAGCACCTGACCGTGAGGATCGAGCGCCAGCGAGTGGCCGGTGTACCGCGGTCCGCCCTGGGCCGCGGCCAGCACGTGCACCGTGTTCTCGACGGCCCGTGCCGTGAGCAGGGTGCGCCAGTGGTGCAGCTTGTGCTCGCCGGCGACCCACGCGGCGGGGAGGACAAGGGTGTCCGCGCCCGCGTCGACGACGAGGCGGGCCATCTCGGGGAAGCGCAGGTCGTAGCAGGTCATCAGGCCGACCGTCGTGCCGGCGACCTCGAGCGTGGTGGCCGCGATCGGACCGGCCCCGAGGCGATCGGACTCCTTGTAGCCGAACGAGTCGTACAGGTGCACCTTGCGGTAGGTCGCGCACAGCGCGCCGTCGGGTCCGAGCGCGACGAGCGTGTTGAACGGCAGCCCGCCCGACGCGGTCTCGAACATGCCGCCGACGACCGTCGCGCCCAGCCGTCGCGCGTGCTCGGCGAGCAACGCGACGAATGGTCCGTCGAGCGGCTCGGCGACGGCAGCGAGGTCGTGGTCCGCCGATCCGAAGTCGTGCATCGTCGCCTCGGGCAGCACCACGAGATCGACGGCGGGGTCGACGGCCAGGAGCCGCGACGCGACCGTCTCGCGGTTCGCAGCGGAGTCGACGTCGGACTCCAGCTGCACCAGGGCTGCACGCATGACCCTCATCATCCCAAACGGACGGTGAGCGCCCAGGCCCGGCGGGCCCGGCCCGCTCGGCCCACTGCAGTCCCGGACGCTACCGTGGCCCGATGCGCGCAGTGGTCGCCGGCCAGCCCGGTGGAGTCGAGGTCCTCGAGGTCGTCGACCGCCCGATCCCCGAGCCCGGTCCCGGAGAGGTCCTCGTCAAGGTCACGGCAGCCGGCGTGAACCGCGCCGACCTGCTCCAGCGCCGCGGCTTCTACGACCCGCCGCCCGGAGCCACCGACGTGCTCGGCCTGGAGTGCTCCGGCGACGTCGTGGCGGTCGGCCAGGGCGTCACCGAGCTCCAGCCCGGCACCCACGTGTGCGCCCTCCTCACCGGCGGCGGCTACGCGGAGTACGTCGCGGTGCCGGTCGGCCAGGTCGCCACGATCCCGCAGGGTGTGTCGCTGCACGACTCCGCGGCGCTCATGGAGGTCGCCGCCACCGTGTGGTCCAACGTCTTCATGATGGGCAAGCTCCAGGCCGGCGAGACGCTGCTGCTGCACGGCGGCGCCAGCGGCATCGGCACGATGGGCATCCAGCTGGCCAAGGCGTTCGGCGCCACCGTCGTCACCACCGCGTCGGCGGCGAAGGCCGACGCGTGCCGCGCGCTGGGTGCCGACCTGGTCATCGACTACCGCGACGAGGACTTCGTCGAGCGCATGAAGGCCGAGGGCCTGCGCGCCGACGTCGTCCTCGACATCATCGGTGCGAAGTACCTGCAGCAGAACATCGCCGTGCTCAACACCGCCGGTCGTCTGGTCGTCATCGGCATGCAGGGCGGCGTCAAGGGCGAGCTCGACCTCGGTGCGCTGCTCGCCAAGCGCGCCGCCGTGATGGCCACGTCACTGCGCGCGCGACCCACCGCCGAGAAGTCCGCGATCGTGTCGGCGATGGTGGCCCAGGTCTGGCCGCTGCTGGCCGACGGCACCGTGCGACCGGTCATCCACGCGAGCCACCCCCTCGAGGACGTCCGCCTCGCGCACCAGGAGGTCGAGGACTCCTCGCACGTCGGCAAGGTCCTGCTGACCCTCTGACCTCACCCGGCGCCCTCGTCCTTACGTCCTAGGGTGGAGGCATGTCCGAGACACCCGACGACTCCACCTTGGCCGAGCCACGGATCATCGGCCCCGACGGCCGCGAGGTCGAGCGCCACGGCACGCCGTTGAACGACCTGGTCGAGCAGCCCGCCAAGGTCATGCGCATCGGCAGCATGATCCGCCAGCTGCTCGAGGAGGTGAAGGCCGCTCCGCTCGACGACGCCGGACGCGCCCGCCTCGCGGAGATCCACTCCACGTCGATCGCCGAGCTGCAGGACGGCCTGGCACCCGAGCTGGTCGAGGAGCTGCAGCGCCTCACCCTGCCGTTCGGCGAGGGTGCGGTGCCCAGCGAGTCCGAGCTGCGCATCGCGCAGGCCCAGCTGGTCGGCTGGCTCGAAGGACTCTTCCACGGCATCCAGGCCGCGCTGTACGCCCAGCAGGTCCAGGCGCAGAGCCAGATCCAGAACATGCGGCTCGCCCTGCCGGGCTCGCCCCAGGCTCAACCGGGTGAAGATTCGACTACTTCACCCAATTCGCCTGAATCGGGAGGCATGTACCTCTAGCATCAGCAGCGATGTGACCGGGAAGAGGGAGCCCATGACCATCGTCATCGATGACACCGCTGTACCTCCGTGCGCCACGGCGTCGGAGGTCTACCACGACGAGAGCCTGCACAGTCCGCGCTCTCGCCGCGACATGAGCGCGCACGAGTGGCGCGCGTTCGTGTCGTTGCGCGCCGAGGCCCACCGCCAGTGCGCCGGCTGCCCGATGCTCGTCGACTGCCTGTACCGGGCCGTCGTCGAGGTCGACGTGAGCGGCTTCGTGGCCTGCACCACCGAGACCGATCGCGCGCGCATCCGCCGCGAGCTCGGCATCGTGGTGCAGCAGCCCCAGCCCACCACGCTCGGGATGCCGCGCGTCGGCGGAGGACCTGTGAGCCACGAGGCCGTCATGCAGATGCGCCAGGCCCACCCCAAGGACACCTGCCAGCAGCTCGCCGAGCGTCTCGGCTGCTCGACGTCGACCGTCAAGCGCCACCTGCGTCGCGCCCGCCTGGGCGTCGTCGAGGCCGCGCCGAAGGTCGCCGCGGCGAAGGCACCGCCGTCCGTCGACGACGTGCTCGAGTGCTTCGACCGCCTGGAGTCGTCCCAGGTCGCCTGACCGACCCCTCCCGGATCGCCGGGCGACCCACCCCACCAGCTCGACCGAGCCCGCACCTCGCCAGCGCCTGACGGCGCTCGTCGCTGCGCTCCTCGGCGGGCGGCGCGTCAGAGGTAGCGGGACAGCTCGGTGGCGAGTCCGTCGGCGGCGACGGAGCCGGTGATGGCGTCGGCGGCGACCTTGACCGACTCGGGCGCCTGGCCCATCGCGACCCCGCGGCCGGCCCACACCAGCATCTCGACGTCGTTGTTGCCGTCGCCGACCGCGAGCACGTCGGCGCGGTCGACGCCCAGGCGGTCGCAGAGCACCTGCAGGCCCGACGCCTTCGAGACGCCCTGGGGTGCGATGTCGAGCCACGCGGTGTACCCGACGTAGTAGTTGGTGTCGTCGAGCCCGAGGTCGGCCGCGAGGCGGTGGAACTCGTCGGCACTGCGTCCGGGAGCGCGCACGATGACGCGGGTGACCGGCTCGGCGATCAGCTGGTCGATCGTCTGCACCGTGATGGTGCCGTTGATCTCGCCGTCGGGGAACGGCTCGCTGACCCGGTAGCCCACGCCGATCTCCTCGACCGCGACGAGCGCCTCGGGGATCGCCTCGACGATCCGACGCACCGCCTCGGACGCGTCGAAGGTGACCGAGTGCAGGATCTCGACCGGGCGGTACGCCAGGACCAGCGCACCGTTGCTGGCCACCGCGTACCCTTCGATGTCCAGCTTGTCGGCGCAGTTGAGCACGCCCGGCACCGCGCGCCCGGTCGCGATGACGACCTCCGTGCCGGCGTCGCGCAGCGCCAGGACGGCCTCGTGGACGGCCGGCGACATGACGTTCTCGTGGTCGACGAGGGTGCCGTCGACGTCGAGCGCCACCAGTCGCGGCCGCCAGGTCACGACGACACCTTCAGGCGCCCGATCGCGCACGTGCGGTTCACGCGATCGGCTCCAGGACCTCGCCGAGGAAGGGGTGGAGCGCTGCCGGGAGCCGTACCGATCCGTCGGCCTGCTGACCGTTCTCGAGCAGCGCGACGATCGTGCGGGTCATGGCGCACAGGGTGCCGTTGAGCGTGGCGACGGGCGTCGTGCCCGCCTCGCCGCGGACGCGGATGTCGAGACGCCGCGCCTGGAAGCTGGTGCAGTTGGAGGCCGACGAGACCTCGCGGTAGCGGCCCTGGCTGGGCACCCACGCCTCGCAGTCGAACTTGCGGATGGCGGACAGGCCCAGGTCGCCGGCCGCGACGTCGATGACGCGGTACGGCAGCTCGAGGGCGTCGAGCCAGGCCCGCTCCCAGCCGAGGATGCGCTCGTGCTCGGCGTAGGAGTCCTCGAGGGTCGTGTAGACGAACATCTCGACCTTGTCGAACCAGTGGACGCGGAAGATGCCGCGCGTGTCCTTGCCGTGCGAGCCGGCCTCGCGACGGAAGCACGGGCTGAACCCCGCGTACCGCCGCGGCAGCGTGGCGGGGTCGAGGATCTCGTCGGAGTGGTACGCCGCGAGCGGCACCTCCGACGTGCCGACCAGGTAGAGGTCGTCCTTCTCCAGGTAGTAGACGTCGTCGGCCGCCTGACCGAGGAAGCCCGTGCCCTCCATCGCGCTGGGACGGACCAGCGACGGCGGGATCATGGGCGTGAGTCCCCACTCGACGGCCTTGGTGGCGGCGAGCTGGGTGAGGGCCAGCTCGAGGCGGGCGCCGACGCCGGTGAGGAAGTAGAACCGCGACCCGCTGACCTTGGCGCCGCGCTCGACGTCGATGGCGCCGAGCAGCTCGCCGAGCTCGAGGTGGTCGCGCGGCGCGAAGCCCTCGGCCGCGAAGTCTCGAGGGGTGCCGACGGTGTCGAGCACGACGAAGTCGTCCTCGCCGCCTGCCGGCGCCTCGGGCGAGGCGAGGTTGGGCAGCTGCCTGAACAGCTCGTCGAACGTGGCACCGGCCTCCGCCTGCGCCGCCTCGGCGCCCTTGACGGTGGCGCTGAGCTCCTTGGTCTGCGCCAGCAGGGCCTGCTTCTCGTCGCCCTGCGCCTTGGCGACCTGGGCACCCAGCCTCTTCTGCTCGGCCCGCGCGGTCTCGTAGGTCGCGATCGCGGCTCGACGCGCCTCGTCGGCGGAGATCAGCTGGTCGACGATCTCCGGAGACGCACCGCGTCGCACCTGGGCTTCGCGGATCTGGTCGGGGTCGTCTCGCAGGAGTCGGGCGTCGATCACCGTCTCAGGGTATCGACAGGCGTCGACTACCCTGAGTCGACCGCGCACACCACGAGCCAGCCGGAGGGACCCGTGTCGTTCGACCTGCGGCGGGCCAACCCGAGTCGGCCCCACGTCCTGCCGCTCACGGTCGCCGTGACCGCCGGAGCCTTCCTGCTCGTGACGCTGCTGACGTTCACCGACACGTGGCCCGTGCCGGGCATCGACCACTGGGCGGCCGACCACGCCTACGACTTCAGCGCCACCCGTCCCCGCTTCGTCGACCTCCTCGGCGGCGTCGCCGCCACCTTCAGCACGATCGGCTGCGTCGTCGGCCTGGCCGTGATCCTGGCGTACGCGCTCGGCCGCCGCGAGTGGCGCATCGCCGAGTGGGTCCTGGTCAGCGGCGTGCTGGGACTGCTCGGCAACGCCCTGGTCAAGCAGGTGTTCCGTCGCGAGCGTCCGCTCACGGCGTGGTTCGGCGACGATCGTCCGCCGCTGCACGAGATCGGCGGGTTCTCCTACCCCAGCGGTCACGCGTCCGGCGGCGCCATGTTCTTCACGGTCTGCATCCTGTGCACGATCGTGCTGACCGGCCGCGGCTGGCGCCGCCGCATCCTCATCGCGGTGTTCGGCGTCGCCGGGGTGCTCGTGGGCGCGAGCCGGGTCTTCCTCGGCGTCCACTGGACCAGCGACGTCGTGGCGGGCCTGCTGTTCGGTGCCCTCGTCACGATCACCGCGTGGTGGCTGCTGGTCTCGAACGCCACCGCGGTGCCCGAGCAGCTCGCGGCGATCACCGGCACCGGGCAGAAGCGGGCCGCCGTGGTCCTCAATCCCGCCAAGGTCGGCGACGTCGAGGAGTTCAAGGCCCGCGTGCGCGCGGTCGCCGAGCTGGTCGGATGGGACGAGCCGCTGTGGTTCGAGACGACGGTCGAGGACCCCGGTCACGGCCAGACCGACCGGGCCCTGGCGGCCGAGGTCGACCTGATCATCGCGGCCGGCGGCGACGGCACGGTGCGCGCCGTGTGCGAGGAGGCGGCCCGCACCGGCGTCGCGGTCGGCATCCTGCCGCACGGCACCGGCAACCTGCTGGCGCGCAACCTGGGCATCCCGCTCAACACCCGCGACGCGCTCGACGTCGTGTTCACCGGCCAGGACAAGGCGATCGACCTCGCGACCTACCACACCGACTCCGGCGTCGACACCTCCTTCCTGGTCATGGCGGGACTGGGCATGGACGCCGCGATCATGACCGGCGTCAACGACCAGCTCAAGGAGAAGGTCGGCTGGCTCGCCTACTTCGTGTCGGGCGTCAAGGCGGCCCGGTTCCCGGCGATGAAGGTCCAGATCTCGGTCGACGACGGCGAGTTCAAGAAGTTCCGCGCCCGCACGGTCGTGGTCGGCAACGTCGGCTTCCTGCAGGGCGGCATCCCGCTGCTGCCCGACGCCCAGATCGACGACGGCACGCTCGACGTCGTCGTGCTCGCCCCCAAGCGCTTCATCGGCTGGCTCGCGATCATCGTGCGCGTGCTCGGCCGCCAGCGCCGCACCAACGACCGCCTCGACCGGCTCACGGGTCGCAAGGTCGTCATCAAGGCCGAGAAGGACGTGCCCATGCAGCTCGACGGCGACGCGGTGGGCGAGGGACGAGAGATCCGTGCCGAGGTGCACCACGGCGTCCTGCTGGTGCGGGTTCCCCTGGCACCTCAGGTCGTCTGACCCTCGGCATCCCCGTCAGGCCGTGGCGAGCAGGTCGTCGAGCCGCTCGTAGCCCTCGTTCACGCCGACGTCCATGCCGCTGTCGAACATCCCGTCGCGCTCCTCGACCGACGTCAGCAGCGAGATGACGTGCACGCGGGTGCGACCGTCGCCCAGGTCCTCCAGGCGCATCGTCTCGAACGACACGTGCCCCGGCATGCCGAGCCACTCGAACGTGCGCTGGCTGAGCTCGGGGGTCGGCGTGCCGTGGATGACTCCGCGGAAGCCGAACTCGTGGCCCTCGTCGTCGCGCTGCACGAGGGTCCAGGTGCCGCCGTGCTCGTTGACCTGGGTGACCTCCTGATCGGTGAACCGCTTGGGTCCGATCCACTGGGCGATCAGGTCGGGCTCGTGCATCGCCCGGAAGACCGCGCCGACGGGGGCGTCGAAGTCGCGGGTGATGGTGATGGCGTGGTCGCCGACCTTCTCGATCGACGCCTTGCGGTGCAGTGTTCCGTCCATGTCGTTCATCTCCTGAGGTGGAAGTCAGTCGTCCATCCGGCGCAGCAGGTCGTCGAGCCGGTCGAAGCCCTCGTCCCAGAACTCGCGGTACGTGCCGATCCAGGCGGTCGCCTGCTGCAGCGGCTCGGCCTCGAGGTGGCTGAGCCGCATCGTGCCCTGCCGCGAGCGGGAGACCAGACCGGCGGTCTCCAGCACCTTGAGGTGCTTGGAGATCGCCGGCTGGGACATCGCGAACCGCGACACGAGGTCGCTGACGCTGGTGTCGCCGTCCGCGAGCCGGGCGAGGATGCCGCGGCGGGTGCGGTCGGCGAGCGCGCCGAACACGAGGTCGAGCTGGTCTTCGTTGATCACTTCTCAGTTATATAACCGATAAGTGATCAACGTCAACCGTACGGATGACTCACTCGGGGCTCAGCCGACGTAGCCGTCGATCTCCGCGAGCACGCGGGACTTGACGGCGTCCGGGGCGAACGAGGCCTTCACCGCCGCGCGGGCCAGGTCGGCGACCCCGGCCTCGTCGAGGTCGAGCAGGTCGGCCGCGACCTGGTACTCGGCGTCCAGCGTGGTCGCGAACATCGGCGGGTCGTCGGAGTTGACGGTGACCGGGACGCCCGCCGCGACGAGCTGCGGCAGCGGGTGCTCGTCGAGCGACGCGACCGAGCGGGTGCACACGTTCGAGGTGGGGCAGATCTCGAGCACGATGCCCTCGGCCGCGAGGTGCGCCATGAGCTCGGGATCCTGCGCGGCCGCGATGCCGTGGCCGATCCGCTCGGCACCCAGGTGGTTCAGCGCGTCCCAGATGGTCTCGGGGCCGGTGGACTCGCCGGCGTGAGGGACCGAGTGGAGGCCGGCCGCACGAGCGGCGTCGAAGTGCGGGGCGAACTGCGGACGAGGCACGCCGATCTCGGGCCCACCCAGGCCGAAGCCGACGAGACCGTCGGGCTGCAGACGCAGCGCGACGTCGAGCGTCACGTCGGCCGACGGCACCCCGGACTCACCCGGCACGTCGAAGATCCACCGCATCTCGAGTCCGTGGTCGACGCGGGCCCGTCGACGGGCGTCCTCGATCGCCTCGACGTACTCCTCGGCCGCGATGCCGACCGCCATCGACGTGTACGGCGTGCACGTGAGCTCGACGTAGCGGACGTTCTGGGCCGCGAGGTCGCGAGCCACGTCGTAGGTGAGCGTCCACAGGTCCTCCGGCGTCCGCAGCAGGTCGACCGTCGCCAGGTACACCTCGATGAAGTGCGCGAAGTCCGTGAACGTGAAGAAGTCGGCGAGGGCCTCGGGATCGCTCGGAACCGCCGTCGTGCCCGCGTGCCGCTGGGCGAGGGTCGCGACCGTCTGCATCGACGCGGAGCCGACGTGATGGACGTGGAGCTCGGCCTTGGGCAGGCCGGCGATGAACGCGGTCAGATCACTCACGGCCCGACCGTACTCCCGTCAGGCGCTCATCGGCTCCTCGGCCGTCGCCGGCGGCGCGACCTCGACCTCGAGGGCCACCACGACGACGTCGCGCACGACGAGCTCCACCGTGCTGGTGCCCGGCTGCAGGTTCCCCGCGGTGCCCTCGTCGAGCCACTGCTCCGAGCCGTCGGGACCGGCGATGGTGACGCGCGCACCGTTCTCGCGCTGGCCGCGGAAGACGACCGGGCCCGCCGCGGTGTCGCGCACGACCATCGCCAGACGGCTGACCATGGGGTGGTCCACGACGACCGTCGGCTCCTCGTCGGCGCCGCCGCGGCCGATGGTCCAGCGCTCCTCGTCGACCAGGTCGACGGCGCCGTGACGACCGTCGGCGCAGGTCCAGCTCACGCTGATCATGGGGATTCCTCTCGGGCGTTCAGCCTCTGCGTGGCAGCGCCACCCCAGCCCCCCGAGGGCTTCATGGTGATCTCAACGAACGCGACGAAGGTCCGTCACGTGCTGCGATACCAGGGTTTCACAGTTCTGCGTCAGCGTCCCGGCAACGGATCGGTTCCCGGCACGATGGCCGAGATGACGGTGCCGTCGGACCGGATCCGGCCCGGCACCGGCGGCGGCTCGCCCTCGATCCGCGGACCCTGTCCGTCGAGCGGCACGGTGACCGGCTCGCCGGGGGTGACCGTGACCTCGGTGCCGCGGACCGTGAGCGTGGCCTGCTTGCCGTCCTCGACCGCGAGCTCGACGTGATCGGGCAGCACGGTGACGCGGATGCGGCTGCCCAGGAGGGTGACCCGGTACGTCAGCGAGTCCCACTCCTCCGGCAGGCGCGGGTCGATCGTGAACCGGCCGCCCTGGTCGCGGAAGCCGCCGAACCCGCACACCAGCGCGCTCCACACGCCTCCGGTCGACGCGACGTGCACGCCGTCGCTCGTGTTGTGGTGCAGGTCCGCCAGGTCCACGAACAGCGCGGAGAGGAAGTAGCGCAGCGCCAGGTCGTGGTAGCCGACCTCGGCCGCGATGATCGACTGCACGACCGCCGACAGCGTCGAGTCGCCCGTCGTGATCGGGTCGTAGTACTCGAAGTCGGCGCGCTTCTGCTCGTCGGTGAACTGGTCGCCCTGCAGGAACAGCGCGAGCACGACGTCGGCCTGCTTGAGGACCTGGAAGCGGTAGATGACCAGGGGGTGGAAGTTGAGCAGCAGCGGGCGCTTGTCGAGCGGGGTGTTCTCCAGGTCCCACACCTCGCGCTCCAGGAAGTGCTCGTCCTGCGGGTGCACCCCGAGGTGCTCGTCGAACGGGATGGCCATGTCGTCGGCCGCCTTGTCCCACGCCGCGACCTCGGCGGGACGCAGGTCGAGGCGGTCGAGCATCTGCTCGTACTCGATGCCGTCGCGCTCCTTGAGCGTGCGGACGGCGTCGGCCGCGCTGCGCAGGTTGAACCGGGCCATGACGTTGGTGAAGAGGTTGTCGTTGACGACCGTCGTGTACTCGTCGGGACCCGTGACGCCGTGGATGTGGAAGGTGCCGTCCTCCTCGTCGCGCCAGAAGCCCAGGTCGACCCACATGCGGGCGGTCTCGACCAGGACGTCGATGCCCTCGCGGACGAGGAAGTCGACGTCGGCGGTGGCGCGGACGTACTGGGTCAGCGCGTACGCGATGTCGGCGTCGATGTGGTACTGCGCGGTGCCTGCCGCGTAGTAGGCCGACGCCTCCTCGCCGTTGATGGT
>JALRKU010000078.1 GCA_023254755.1 Aeromicrobium sp.
CGAGCCTCTGTCGTTGACCGCCCGAGACGTTGGTGCCCCCCTGCGCGATCGGGGCGTCGAGACCCTCCGGCAGGCGCTCGACGAACTCGCGGGCCTGTGCCACCTCGAGGGCCTCCCACAGCTCGTCGTCGGTGGCGTCGGGCCGGCCGTAGCGCAGGTTCGAGGCCACCGTGCCCGAGAACAGGAACGGCTTCTGCGGCACGATGCCGACGGCGGCCCACAGATCCTCCGGGTGCAGCGAGCGGACGTCGTGCCCGTCGACCGTGACGAACCCTCCGGTGACGTCGAACAGGCGCGGGACCAGTCCCAGCACGGTGGTCTTGCCGCTGCCCGTCGATCCGATGATGGCAGTGACCTCGCCCGGGCGGGCGATCAGGTCGACCTCGTGCAGCACCGCCTCGGCGGCTCCGGGGTACGTGAACGACGCGCCGACGAGGTCGACCCGACCCGCCGTCAGCGCGACCCTCGGCGCCTCGGGGTCGGGGACGATGGCCGGCTCGGTGTGCAGCACCTCGCTGATCCGCTCGGCCGAGACCTCGGCCCGCGGCCACAGCATCAGCAGGAACGTCGACATCATGACCGACATCAGGATCTGCACCAGGTAGTTCTGGAAGGCCGTGAGGGTGCCGACCTGCAGGTCGCCCGATCCGATCCGGTAGCCGCCCCACCAGGTGGCCAGCGCGACGGAAAGGTTCATCACCAGCATGACGATCGGGAACATCATCGACATCAGCCGTCCGGCCCGGATCGCGACGTCCATGTTGAGCAGGTTGGCCTCGCCGAACCGCTGCGTCTCGTCGGCCTCCTTGACGAAGGCGCGGATCACCCGGATGCCCATGATCTGCTCGCGCATGATGCCGTTGATGTCGTCGAGCCGTTGCTGCATCACGCCGAAGACAGGGCGCATCTGCCGGATCACCAGGCCGACCCCGACGACGAGCGCCGGGACGACGAGCAGCAGGAGCGCCGACAGCTCGACGTCCTCCTGCAGCGCCATCGCCACGCCGCCGATCATCATGATCGGCGCCGTGACGAGCAGCGTGAGCGCCATGAACACCAGGAGCTGCACCTGGTGGACGTCGTTGCTGGCTCGGGTGATGAGGGTGGGTGCCCCCAGCTCGGCCATCTCGCGGGCACCGAAGCGCTCCACCGAGGAGAAGACCGACGCCCGCAGGTCGCGACCGATCGCCATCGCGGTACGGGCCCCGTAGTAGACCGCCACGACGTTGCACCCGATCTGCACGACGGTGACGGCGAGCATCACGCCGCCCGTGCGCAGGATGTGACCGATGTCGCCATTGACCACGCCCTGGTCGATGATGTCGGCGTTGAGGCGCGGCAGCAGCAGGTTGGCGGCCGTCTGGACCAGCTGGAACACCAGCACGAGGCCGATCTCCCGGCGGTACGGTCCGAGGTGGGACTTGAGCAGAGGGATCAGCATCGCCTTCGAACCCTACGCGTCAGGGCGGACGGACGTCGACGGCATCCGTCCCCCTCCGGCACCACCGGATCAGGCGTCCGCCTGCCGGGCACGGTAGGCGGCCACGGCGTTGCGGTTGCCGCAGGCGGTCGAGCAGTAGCGCCGGGACCGGTTCCGCGACAGGTCGAGCACGATGCCGTCGCACTCGTCGTCGGCGCAGCGGCTGAGCCGGTCGAGCTCGTCGCTGCGGATCACGTCGATCATCGCCATCGCCGTCTCGACCAGCACCCGGGCGGCGATCGGCTCGTCGTCCGACGTCGCGTGGACGTGCCAGTCGAGGCCGTGGTGCCGCACCAGCCGCGGCACCGCCCGCTGCTCGGCGAGGATCTGGTTGACCCGGCGGACGGCGGCGTCGCGATCGGCCGTCAGCAGCTCGTGGAGCACGGGGCGGGCGGCCCGGACCTGGGCGAGCTCGGCCTCGTCGGCGTCGAGACGGCCGGTGTAGGCGAAGTCGCTGTAGAAGTCCGCGAGGTCGCCCGGAGTCTCGAGCGTCTCCGGCTCGAGCGCCGAGTTGGCGAGCCAGACGGCGGCCCGCAACGCTTCCTTCGTGTCATGAGCGAAGATCACTTTGACAGATTACACGGTCCGCCCCTAGCGTCATGACCCATGGCGACGATGACTCATGACAGCGCCCGGCGAGCTCGCGCGGGGATCGGTCTGGCGTTGACGTCGGCCGTCACGTTCGGCCTTTCCGGCGCCCTCGCCCGTCCGCTCCTGGAGGCGGGGTGGTCGCCGGGCGCCGTGACGATCCTGCGGATCTCGATCGGCGCGGCGGTCGTCACGCCGGTCGGGCTGGTCGCCCTCGGCGGGCGCTGGCACCTGCTGCGGCGCAACGCGCGGGTCATCGTGCTCTACGGCCTGCTGGCCGTCGCCGGCGCGCAGTTCGCGTACTTCTCGGCCATCCAGCACATGCAGGTCGGCCCGGCCCTGCTGCTGGAGTACACCGCGCCGGCGGCGATCGTCCTGTGGCTGTGGCTGGTGCGTGGGGAGCGTCCCGGCCGCACGACCCTGCTGGGAGCCCTGACCTGCGCCGTCGGCCTCGTGCTGGTGCTGGACCTGCTGGCCGGGGCCTCCCTCAGCCTGCCGGGCGTCCTGTGGGCGCTCGCCGCGATGGTCGGCTGCGCGACCTACTTCCTCGTCAGCGCCGACGCGGGCACGGAGCTGCCACCCATCACGCTGGCCGGATGCGGTCTGCTCGTCGGTGCGGTGGGACTCGCCGTGCTGGCCGTCGCGGGGCTCCTCCCCCTCGAGGCGGCCTCGACGAGCGTGTCCTACGCCGGCGCCCGGGTCTCCCCCTGGGTCGCGCTCGCCGTGCTGGGACTCGTCACCGCCGCGATCGCCTACGTCGCGGGCGTCGAGGCGGGACGGCGCCTCGGCTCGCGCCTCGCGTCGTTCGTCGCGCTGAGCGAGGTCGTGGCCGGGATCGGGTGGTCCTGGGCGCTGCTGGCCGAGCTCCCCGGCCCCACCCAGCTGCTGGGTGGCCTGGTCATCCTGGGCGGCGTCGTGCTGGTGAGGCTCGGCGAGCCCGTGCGCGACGACGAGCCGCCACCTGTGCCAGGGGGTCCCGAGGCCGTGCTGCGACCTACAACAGGTCCTTGAGGTCCTGGGGCAGCTCGAAGTCGTCGGTGGCCGACGTGCCACCGAAGCCGAACGCGCTCGCTCCGTCGGCCTGCGGAGCGGCCTGCGCCTGGGCCGCCCGCTTGGCGGGGTTGCCCGACTGACGCTTGCCCTTCTTGCCCTTGGCCTGCGCCTTCTGACGAGCCCCGGCCCGCTTGCCCGGGAGCTGACCCAGGTTGGGCATGCCCCCGGCGCCGGGCACGCCACCGGACCTCGCCATCTGCTGCATCATCTTCTGCGCGTCGGCGAAGCGGGTGAGCAGACCGTTGACGTCCTGCACCTGGGTGCCGGAGCCCTTCGCGATGCGAGCCCGGCGCGACCCGTCGATGATCTTGGGGTTGTCGCGCTCTCCCGGCGTCATGGACAAGATGATCGCCTTGATGCGGTCGACCTCGCGCTCGTCGAAATTGGCGAGCTGGTCCTTGAACTGCCCCATGCCGGGCAGCATCCCCATCAGCTTGGTCATCGACCCCATCTTCGACAGGGCCTCCATCTGCTTGAGGAAGTCCTGCAGGGTGAACGAGCCACCCATGATCTTCTCGGCGTCCTTGGCCGCCTGCTCCGCGTCGAGCGCCTTCTCGGCCTGCTCGATCAGCGTGAGCATGTCGCCCATGTCGAGGATGCGCGAGGCCATGCGGTCGGGGTGGAACTGCTCGAAGTCGGTCAGCTTCTCGCCGGTGGACGCGAACATGATGGGACGACCGGTGACCGACCGGACCGACAGTGCGGCACCACCGCGGGCGTCGCCGTCGAGCTTGGACAGGACGACGCCGGTGAAGTCGACACCTTCGGCGAACGCCTCGGCGGTCTGCACCGCGTCCTGGCCGATCATCGCGTCGATGACGAACAGCACCTCGTCGGGGTCGACGGCGGCCCGGATGTCGGCGGCCTGCTGCATCAGCTCGGCGTCGATGGCGAGGCGGCCGGCCGTGTCGACGACGACCACGTCGTGCAGGGTGCGACGCGCCTCGGCGACGCCGTCGCGGGCCACCTGGACGGGGTCGCCGACTCCGTTGCCGGGCTGCGGCGCGTAGACGGACACGCCGGCCTGCTCGCCGACCACCTGCAGCTGGTTGACCGCGTTGGGGCGCTGGAGGTCGCAGGCCACGAGCATCGGCGACATGCCCTGCTCCTTGAGCCAGCGACCGAGCTTGCCCGCGAGGGTCGTCTTGCCGGCGCCCTGGAGGCCGGCCAGCATGATGACGGTCGGCGGGTTCTTGGCGAAGCGGATGCGGCGGGTCTCGCCGCCGAGGATCGCGACGAGCTCGTCGTTGACGATCTTGATGACCTGCTGGGCCGGGTTGAGCGCCTGGCTCACCTCGGCGCCGCGCGACCGCTCCTTGACGTTGGCGATGAACGCACGGACGACGGGCACCGCGACGTCGGCGTCGAGCAGCGCGACACGGATCTCGGACGCGACGGCGTCGATGTCGGCGTCGGACAGCTTGCCCTTGCCACGAAGGTTCTTGAAGGCGCTCTGGAGGCGGTCCTGCAGCGAGTCGAACATAGGCTTCCAGCCTAACCGGTGGCCCGTCCTATCCTGAGCCGATGCCCGACCTGACGATCCTGCACCACACCGGGTGCTCCACCTCCCGCCACGCGGTCGACGCCGCAGCCGACGCCGGCGTCGACGCCGAGGTCGTCCAGTACCTCCGGCAGCCGCTGGACCGCGGGGCGCTGCTCGACCTCATCGGCCGACTCGAGGACTCCCCCGCCGACCTCGTGCGCAAGGACGGCTTCTTCAAGGACCAGGGCCTCGTCGCCGACGACTACACGACCGCCGAGCAGGTCGCGGACCTGCTGGTCGAGCACCCACGCCTGATGCAGCGCCCGGTGCTGGTGCGCGGCGGGCGCGCGATCATCGGCCGACCGAAGGACCGCGTCGCAGCCTTCCTCGCGGAGGCCTGACTCCCGCGTCTCAGGAGAGCTCCGCGGCCACCGCGTCGACCAACGCGTCGACCGTCGACTCCTCGAGACGGCCGCCGTCGGCGTCCAGGACGTAGAACACGTCGCGCGCCTCGGCGCCGTAGGTGGACAGGTGCGCCGACCGGATGCTGAGCCCGGCGTCGGCGATCG
>JALRKU010000283.1 GCA_023254755.1 Aeromicrobium sp.
CGGCGTCCTCGTGACGGTCGACGACCCGAGCGACCCCACGCCCTACTGGATCGTGTCCTCGCGGCGTCCCGACGCGCTGGCCGCCGCCATCAACGACCACCTCACCCGACAGGAGGCCCCGCGTGGCCAGGAGACGTAAGGGCGGCGACGCCGCGGCGGAGAGCCCGGCAGGGAAGAAGCCGGCCGGCAAGCGGACGTGGAAGCTGATGGACCGCGCCGCCACGGTCGTCGGTGGCGTGCTGGCCACGCGCGCCACGGCGGTCGCGTGGCGGGGACTCACCGGCAAGCAGCCGCCGACGTCCGGACGTCACCCCGACGTCACGACGCGCGAGGCCGTGCTGTGGGCGGTCATCGGTGGCAGCGTCACCGAGCTGGTCAAGACCGGCATCCGACGGGGCACCGCCACGTACTGGGTGCGCTCGACCGGCGAGCTGCCGCCCGGCATGAAGCCGATCGCCGACCCGTCGGACGACGGGCTGCAGGCCGAGGCCGACGAGGTCAGGCAGGCCCGGACGAGCCCGCGGAAGCGACGCCGCCGTCGCTGAAACGGCCGATCCGCGCCTGTGACGACGAGGCCGTGACGACGAAGCGCCGCCGTCCCCGTGAGGGATCGGCGGCGCGGTGCGTCGAATCGGTCAGGCGCAGTCGCTGCAGATCAGGACGCCGTTCTTGTCGGACGCCAGCTGGCTGCGGTGGTGGACCAGGAAGCACGACGAGCAGGTGAACTCGTCGTTCTGCTTCGGCACCACCTGGACCGCGAGCTCCTCGTGCGACAGATCGGCGCCCGGAAGCTCGAACGACTCCGCAGCCTCGGTCTCGTCCTCGTCGACCTTGCCGGAGTTCTTCTCGTGACGACGCGCCTTCAGCTCCTCGATGCTGTCCTCGGACTGGTCCTCGTCCGTCTTGCGCGGTGCGTCGTAGTCGGTCGCCATGCTGTGGTGTCTCCCTCGTCCTGCGTCCTCGTCAGCGATTTCGTCGGGCAGATTGTGTCACACCCTGACGGCTGCTCCGACCGGTGTGTCGGTGCTAGAAGCCACAAGCGCGGACGAGCGCGAAGTATTCCTCCGCGATCGACGGATGAGCCCCCATCGTCAGGCGATGGTCGGGTGGACCGTCGAGGCCGCTGAGGACGATGCCGGACTCCTGCGCCACCAGGCCTCCCGCGGCGAGGTCCCACGGATGGAGGCCCTGCTCGACGTAGGCGTCGTAGCGGCCCTCGGCGAGTCCGCACAGGTCGATCGCCGCGGAGCCGATGCGACGGATGTCACGCACCTGGGGAAGCAGCAGGGCCGCAGCCCGGGCCTGGCGGGCCCGCACCGCGGGCACGTAGTTGAAGCCCGTCGCGACCAGCGCGTGGGCGACCGAGTCCGGGATCGGCGCCGTGAGCACCGTGCGCTCGTCGCCGTCGTACCTCCACGACCCGCGCCCGCGGATCGCGCCCCACTCCTGGCGGGCCGGCACGTCGACGACGTGCCCGACGACGACCTCCCCGTCGACCTGCGCGGCGATCGAGACGGCGTAGGCGCCGATGCCGTAGACGAAGTTGACGGTCCCGTCGATCGGGTCCACCACCCACTCGACGCCGCTCGTCCCGACGACGTGCTCTCCCTCCTCGCCGACGAACCCGTCGTCCGGACGGACCGCGAGGATCCGCTCGCGGATGAGCGCCTCGGTCCGTCGGTCGAGCTCGGTCACGACGTCGGTCTCGCTGGACTTGGTCGCCGCGACCGCGACGCGACCGGAGGGCCGGGACGCGCGCACCAGGTCGGCCGCCTCGAGGCCGACCCGGCGGGCCAGCGACAGCAGGTCCTCGCGATCGGGGTGATCCGTCACGGGACGGTCGGTAGCCCGGTCTCGGGGCTCAGGCAGCAGTCCGCGGGACAGGCGTCACAGGCCGCGGCGAAGGCGCCGGTGGCGGGACGGGCGGGGTCCTCGCCGCGCTCGGCGGCCGCGCGCTCGAGGAGCAGCTCGCGGACCACCGCGACGAAGCGAGGGTGGTCCTGCGGCGTCGCGACGCGACGGAAGCGCAGACCGAGCTTGTCCGCCGTCGCCTTGGCCTCGGTGTCGAGGTCGTACACGACCTCCATGTGGTCCGACACGAACCCGACGGGGACGACGACGACGGACTCGACCCCGTCGGCCGAGAGCTGCTCCAGGAGGTCGTTGACGTCGGGCTCGAGCCACGGCGTGCGCGGGGAGCCGGACCGTGAGCAGAACGCGAGGCTCCAGGCCGTGGCGCCGCTGCGCTCGGCCACGACCGCCATGACGTCCTCGTGCTCACGGCGGTAGAGACCGACGTCGGGTCCGCCGCTGGCGTCGTTCATCGCGTCGGGGATCGAGTGGGTCATGAAGACCACGTGCGTGCCGCTGGGCGCCTCAGCCAGCGCGAGCGCGGTGGCCTCGACGAACGGCTCGACGAAGCCGGGATGGTTGAAGTAGTGGCGGAGCCGGTCGAGGCGGACCGCGGTGCCCTCGGACGCCGCAGCCAGGTTCTCGCGGTACTGCCGGCAGCTGGAGTAGGACGAGTACGCGCTCGTCAGGAAGCACGCGGCGCGCTGCACGCCGTCGGCCTCCATCTGCCGGACCGTGTCGGACAGGTAGGGGTCCCAGTTGCGGTTGCCCCAGTACACCGGCAGGTCGATGTCGTGCTCGGCCAGGTCCGCGCGGATCGCGTCGAGGAACGCCCGGTTGAGGTCGTTGATCGGCGACCGTCCGCCGAACAGGTGGTAGTGCTCCCCCACGGCGGCGAGGCGTTCGCGCGGGATGCCGCGGCCGGCGGTCACGTTCTCCAGGAACGGGATGACGTCCTCGGTCTTCTCGGGGCCGCCGAAGGAGACCAGGAGCAGCGCGTCGTAGGGGCCCACGTCCATGTCGCCATCGTCCCACGACGGGTGTCGGCGGGCACTGCGAGGATGCCTGCGTGCGCCACATCGACGACGACGAGAGGCGGGCGCGGCTCGCGCGTCGCCACGCCCTCCATCCCGAGCACCGGGTCGCCGACCCGGTCGCGGCCACCCGCGCCATGACGGTGCTGCACTCCACCGAGCCGCACTCGGTCCACCTCGCGATCCGGGCCCGCACCCACGGCGTCACGCTCGCCGACGTCGACCGAGCGCTGTACGACGACCGCACCCTGGTCAAGCAGCTCGCCATGCGCCGCACGCTGTTCGTGTTCCCCCGTGACCTGCTGCCGGCCGCCTGGGGCAGCGCCTCGGCCCGCGTCGCCGGCACCGAGGCGCGTCGCCTCGCCGCCGACGTCGAGAAGGCCGGCGTCTGCGCCGACGGCGCGGCCTGGGTCAACCAGGCGGTCGCGCAGGTCGCCGCACGGCTCGCCGCCGGCGACGACCTCGACGTCGCGGCGCTGCGGCGCGAGCTGCCCGACCTCGAGGCACGCATCGTCTTCGGCAGCGGCGCGTGGACCCAGGAGGCTGCGGCAGGTCCCCGCGTCGTCACGGTCGCCGGAGCTCGCGGCCTGGTGGTGCGGGGCCCGAACGGCGGGCACTGGCGCCTGTCCCGCCCGCGCTGGACGTCCACGAGGTCCTGGCTCGGCGACGTCCCCGAGGCCCTCGACGAGGCCGCCGGCTACGCCGAGCTCGTGCGTCGGTGGCTCGTCACGTTCGGTCCCGGCACCGAGGACGACGTCGTCTGGTGGCTCGGCGGCACCAAGAGCGCGGTCCGCCGCGCGTTCGCCGACGTCGAGGCCGTCCCCGTGTCGCTCGACCACGGACGCAGCGGCTTCGTGCTCCCCGACGACCTCGATCCCGTGGCCGACCCGGGCGACTGGGCCGCGCTGCTGCCGTCGCTCGATCCCACCACGATGGGCTGGCGGCACCGCGAGCACTACCTCGACGCCGTCGACGCGCCCTTCCTGTTCGACCGGGCCGGCAACGGCGGGCCCACCGCGTGGTGGAACGGCCGCGTCGTCGGCAGCTGGGTCCAGGACCCCGACGGCGTCGTTCAGGTGCTCGCGCGTCGCCCGCTGCCCGCCGCCGCGCGGGCCACGCTGGACCGCGAGGCGGCGGCGCTCACGCAGTGGCTCGGGGGCGAGGTCGTCAACAGCATCTACGCCGCGCCGATGGTCCGCGGCGAGAGGCTGCCGTGATGGCAGGGGTCGGGGCGTGCCGTGAGCTGCGGTCATGACTAATCTGAAGCCCTGATGACCGACCTGACCCTCGCCGAGCGAAGCATCGAGCTGGTCCGGGCCTGGATCGACCCGCGTCAGGCCGGCCGGCACCGTCCCGACCGTGCCGCACAGCGCCTGTCGGCCCTGCTGAAGGATCCCGACGGACTCGAGTTCACGATCGGCTTCGTCGACCGCGTGATCCGCCCCGAGGACCCCGGCGTCGCCGCGGCGAACCTGCGGCGCCTCGCTCGCCGCTCACCACGGTTCCTGCCGTGGTCGCAGCGGTTCCTGCTGCGCACCGGCGCGCTCGTGTCGCGGGTCGCCCCCGGCTTCGTGGTCTCCACGGCCCAGCGCACCCTCCGTCGCATGGTCGGTCACCTGGTGGTCGACGCACGCCCCGGGCCTCTCGGCCCCGCCATCCGCTCGCTGCGCGCCGGCGGCGACCGGCTCAATCTCAACCTGCTGGGCGAGGCCGTGCTGGGCGAGGACGAGGCCGCGCGTCGGCGCGACGGCGTCCTGGACCTGATCCGTCGAGACGACGTCGACTACGTGTCCGTGAAGGTCTCCTCGGTGGCCAGCCAGCTGTCCATGTGGGCCTTCGACGAGTCGGTGGCCCGCATCGTCGGCCAGCTCACGCCGCTGTACCAGGCGGCTCAGGACCACGGACAGGTCTTCGTCAACCTCGACATGGAGGAGTACCACGACCTCGACCTGACCGTCGCGGTCTTCACGACCGTCCTCGAGTCGTTCCCCGACCTCGAGGCCGGCATCGTGCTGCAGGCCTACCTGCCCGACGCCCTCGGTGCGATGCAGCACCTGCAGGAGTGGGCCGCCGGACGACGGGCGGCCGGCGGCTCCGCCATCAAGGTCCGGGTCGTCAAGGGCGCCAACCTGGCCATGGAGCGCGTCGACGCCACGATGCACGGCTGGCCCCTCGCGACCTGGTCGAGCAAGGTCGAGACCGACGCGTCCTACAAGCGCGTGCTCGAGTGGTCGATGACGCCCGAGCGCGTCGACGCGATCCACCTCGGCGTCGCGGGACAGAACCTCTTCGACATCGCGTACGCCTGGTTGCTGGCCGGCGACCGCGGGGTCCGCGACCAGGTCCAGTTCGAGATGCTGCTGGGCATGGGCACGGGGGCCGTCGATGCCGTGCGTCGCGAGGTCGGCTCGCTCGTGCTCTACACCCCGGTCGTCGACCCGGGTGAGTTCGACGTCGCGATCGCCTACCTCATCCGGCGTCTCGAGGAGAACGCCAGCAGCGAGAACTTCCTCTCCGCCGCGTTCGAGCTCGGCGACGACCCGGAGCTGTTCGCGCGAGAGACCACGCGGTTCCTCGACTCCGTGGCGCTCGTCGACGCCCCGCACCCGGCCACCCACCGCGTGCAGGACCGCTCGTCGCACGTGGCCGCGACGGTCGAGGCCGGCACGACGTTCCGCAACACCCCCGACACCGACCCGGCGATCGCCGCCAACCGGGCGTGGGGCCGCCGAGCCCTCGCCCGCGTCGCGTACACCCAGATCGGCACCCAGACCGTGCACGACGGCAAGGTGCCCGGCCCCGCGAGCCTGGAGAGCATCATCCTGCAGACCCGCAGTGCCGGCGAGGCGTGGGCGGCCCGCGGAGCCGACGTGCGCGCGTGGATCCTGCACGAGGCCGGCCGGGCGCTCGAGGCCCGCCGCGGCGACCTGGTGACGGTCATGGCCGCCGAGGCCGGCAAGACGATCGCCGAGGGCGACGTCGAGGTCAGCGAGGCCATCGACTTCGCCCACTACTACGCCGAGTCGGGACGTCGTCTCGAGGCCGTCGACGGCGCCGCCTTCCGCCCGTTCCGCACGACGGTCGTCATCCCCCCGTGGAACTTCCCGGTCGCGATCCCGGCGGGCATGGTGCTCTCGGCCCTCGCGGCCGGCAGCGGCGTCGTCATCAAGGCCGCCCCGCAGACCCGACGCTGCGCCGCGGTCATGGTCGAGGCGCTGTGGCAGGCCGGCGTCCCGCGCGACCTGCTCCGCTACGTCACGCTCGACGAGGGACCGCTCAGCAAGGCGCTCGTCGCCCACTCCGACGTCGACCAGGTGCTGCTCACCGGAGGCTGGGACACCGCCGCGCTGTTCCGCTCGTGGAAGCCGCACCTGCGCCTGCTGGCCGAGACCAGCGGCAAGAACGCGCTCGTCGTCACCCCGTCGGCCGATCTCGACATCGCCGTGGCCGACCTCGTGCGCAGCGCCTTCGGACACGCGGGCCAGAAGTGCTCGGCCGCGAGCCTGGCGATCCTCGTGGGCTCGGTCGGCACCTCCGAGCGCTTCCGGCGCCAGCTCGTCGACGCCGTGCGCTCGCTCGCGGTGGGCTTCCCCGACGACCCCGAGGTCACGGTCGGCCCGGTCATCGAGCCACCGCAGGGCAAGCTGCTGTCCGGCCTGACCGAGCTCGGTCCCGGCGAGTCGTGGCTGCTCGAGCCACGCCGCCTCGACGACACGGGGCGGCTCTGGTCTCCCGGCATCCGCCTCGGCGTCCGCCCTGGCAGCGAGTTCCACACGACCGAGTACTTCGGTCCCGTGCTCGGGCTGATGCACGCCGACTCCCTCGACCAGGCGATCGCGTGGCAGAACGCCACCGACTACGGGCTCACCGCCGGCCTCCACTCCCTCGACCCCACCGAGGTCAGCAGGTGGATCGACCGCGTCGAGGCGGGCAACCTCTACGTCAACCGCGGCATCACCGGGGCGATCGTGCAGCGCCAGCCGTTCGGGGGCTGGAAGCGCTCCAACGTCGGCGCCACCGCGAAGGCCGGCGGTCCCAACTACCTCGCGCACCTCGGCACGTGGCACCGTCGCCCGGTCCGCCGCGCCGCCGACCCCGACGGGCTCGTGGCGCCCGTGCGGGCCCTGCTCGACTCGGTGCGCCCTCACGTCTCGATCGCCGACCACGACGCACTGGTCGCGGCGGCGAGCACCGACGAGACGGCGTGGCGGCGCGAGTTCGGCGTCGCCAAGGACGTGTCTGGCCTGGGCGTCGAGCGCAACGTCTTCCGCTACCTCCCGGCGCCGGTCAGCGTCAGGGCCGAGGGCGCGGACCTGGTCGACCTCGTGCGCGTGGCCCTGGCCGCCCGGCGCGCCGGTTCGTCCGTGGCGTTCAGCACCGACACGGCCCCACCCGTCGGACTCGCGCTCGACGTGCGAGTCGAGAGCCGCGAGGAGTGGCTGATCCGCCTCGACCGCAACCGCCCCGCCCGGATCCGTCTGGTCGGCGCCGATCGCGTCGAGATCGCGGCGGCGCTCGACGGTGATCCCGACGTCGCCCTGTACGACGGCGCCGTCACGTGGTCCGGTCGGGTCGAGCTGCTGCCCTTCGTCCGCGAGCAGGCCGTGAGCATCACGAACCACCGCTTCGGCAACCACGACCCGGCGTTCGACGACGTCCTCCCGCGCTGACACCGCCACGCCGCAGCGCCTCCCCGGAATTGCCGAGCTTCCTCCTTACGATGGCCACAGGTCGTCCGTGCCACCGACGGGCGACACGGCACAGGGAGGCGAGATGCGCGAGCTGGGCGTCGTCGGTCTCACCGAGGACCAGCAATTCCTCGTGGTGCGAGACCTGACGAGCGACGAGCAGTTCCGCGTACCCCTGGGCGACCACGTCGCCTCGGCCCTCTCCTCCGCCGGACCAGCCGGTTCCGCGGTGCCGAACCCCTCCACCGGCCCGGAGCAGCGCATGGATCCGATCCACCTGACCCCGCGGGAGATCCAGGCCCGCATCCGTCGCGGCGAGTCCCCCGACGACGTCGCGTCGTCGGCCGGCGTGCCCGTCGCGCAGGTCGAGCCCTTCGCCGGGCCCGTGCTCGCCGAACGCGAGTACATGGCGCAGCAGGCGGGCCGCACCACGCTGCGTCGTCGCCACGCCGGCAGCTCGGCTCTTCGACTGGGAAGCGCCGTCGACGACGCCGTGCGGTCCGCCGACGCCTCGCCCGACGACGTCGAGTGGGATGCCTTCCGCCGCGAGGACGGCCGGTGGACCGTGCTCGTCACGCCTCCGGCCGGTGTCACGGCCCGCTTCGTCTACGACGTCGAGGGCCGGTACGTGGTGCCCGACGACGAGATCGCCCACGAGCTGGTCGGCGACCTGGCCCTGCCCGACTCCCCCGACATGGCGCTCGCCGACGTCGTCCGCGAGACCGGTCGCCGGGCGGTCGCCGCCGACGAGTCCCCGGCCGACCCGACGCCCGACACGATGGCCGCTCCGGCGCAGGAGCCTGCACCGACCGGCGAGCTGCAGCTGGAGCTCGGACTGCCGGCCGACGTCGCTGCGGCCGAGGCCCTGCTCGACGCGCCCGCGTACCCGCCGGTGTCGTCGTTGAAGGAGGCCCGCGACCGTCGGGCCCAGACCGCGCTGACCTCCCAGCACGACGAGGACGCCTCGGCCGAGGTCCGGCACGACGACCTCGAGAGCTCCATCGACCACGACGTGGCCGTCCCCGACCACCCGCAGCCCAAGAAGCGGCACGAGCGCCGGCGCGTCCCGAGCTGGGACGAGATCATGTTCGGCGACAAGAACGACTGACGCGGCCGCCCCAGCGAACCTCAGTCGAAGGGCAGGACGTCCGGCGACAGGGCGGCTGCTCGCGCCGTGACCGCCGTCATCCGCCGACGGTGGTGGCGACGACACAGGACCTCGTAGCCGACGGTCGGCCGCGGCCGGTCGGGATCGTCGACGTCACCCACGACGATCACCTCGCCCTCGGTGACCATCTCGCCGTCCTCGGTCCGAGCGTTGTGGGTGGCGCGTTCCCCGCACCAGCAGAGGGCCTCGACCTGCAGGGTCATGACCCGATCGGCGAGCTCGACGAGGCGCGACGACCCGGGGAACAACCGGGTCCGGAAGTCCGTCATGATGCCGAACGCGAACACGTCGATGTCGAGCTCGTCGACGATCTTGGCGAGCTGGTCGATCTGTGCGCTGCTGTAGAACTGCGCCTCGTCGCACACGAAGTAGTCGATCCGACCGCCGTGGGTGAGCTCACCGACCGTGTACCGCCAGAAGTCGAAGTCCGGATCCACCTCGATGGCGTCGACCTCGAGGCCGAGCCGGCTCGACAGCCGTGCCTCGCCGGCACGGTCGTGGGAGCTGAAGACCCGGCCGGCCAGTCCCCGGGCCCGGTGGTTGTGGTCGACCTGCAGCGCGAGCGTCGACTTGCCTGAGTCCATCGTCCCCGAGTAGAAGTTCATGTCCGCCACGCGCACCTCCTGCGATCGTGCCTCATGCCACGATGACCGGGATGCGCAGCTCGGACTCGGTGATCGACCCGTGGAAGCCGGTCATCTGCATCTCGATCGCGAACTCGCGCGAGGAGAACACCGCGAACTCGTCGAGCGAGGCGACCATGACGTCGCCCAGCCGACCGGTGACCGGACCGGCGAGGTCGCCGAACCAGTCCAGCTCGAGTGCCTCGTCGCGAGTGACGACCACCGCCCGGTCGCCGAGCCGGGCGCGCCACAGGTCGGCGACGTCGGAGGTGGTCCCGGCTCGAGTGTAGAGGTGGCGGAACCGGGCCTCGCCGGCGAGCAGCGTGACGTCGTCGAGCAGCTCGGGGTGCTCGTCGACGTCGAAGCGGCCGTCGGCCGGCAGGTCGACCATGCCGTGGTCGGCGGTCACCAGCAGCAGGCAGTCGCCGGGCAGGTCACGTCGCAGCTCCTCGAGCTGGCGATCGATCGTCACGAGCATGTCGCGCCACTCCTGCGACGCCGTGCCCTTGCCGTGGCCCGTGAAGTCCAGGCGCGACTCGTAGGCGTAGGTGAGCGAGCGGGGCGACTCCTCCACGACGTCGAGCACGACGTCGTGGCGCTCGTGGACGGACTCCACTCCGTGGAACGGCACGCCGCGCTGGCTGCACAGCGTCAGGGCGGTGTCGGCGAACTTGGCCTGGTTCACCGACGCGGTCGCCACGCCGGAGGCCTGCACCGTCTCGAACACGGTGGGCTCGGGCTGCCACTGGTACGGGTCGACCGGCTGGTCCCACTTGAGCAGGTTCAGCCGCGCCCCGGTCTCGGGCACGCGGCAGGTGTATCCGACGACCCCGTGCCGACCCGGGC